>DATNMV010000286.1:0-4885 GCA_035602175.1 Allostellaceae bacterium | reverse complement strand
CTTGAGGATGTTGCCGACCAGGCGCTCGATTTCCGGCGGCATGGTGGCTGAAAACAGCAGCGATTGGCGCTGCTTCGGCAATGCCCCGGCGATGCGCCGCACGTCGTGGATGAATCCCATGTCGAGCATGCGGTCGGCCTCGTCGAGCACGAAGACCGAGAGTCCGTCGAAGCGCACATGGCCCTGCTCCTTGAGGTCGAGCAGGCGTCCCGGTGTCGCCACCAGAATATCGATGCCGCGACGGAGCGCATCGACCTGGGGCTGTTGGCCGACGCCGCCGAAGATCACGGCCGTGCGCAACCCGAGATGGCGGCCATAGGCGCGGAAGCTTTCGGCAATCTGGAGCGCGAGTTCGCGCGTCGGCGTCAGGATCAGCGCCCGCATGGAGTTGCGTGGCGCGGCCATAGGCTGCGCCGACAGGCGTTGCAGAATGGGCAACGCGAAGGCCGCGGTCTTGCCGGTGCCGGTCTGGGCGATGCCGAGCAAGTCGCGCCCGGCGAGAAGATGCGGAATGGCCTGAGTCTGGATGGGCGTCGGCTGGGTATAATTCTCGGTAATCAGAGCACGTTGGAGCGGCTCGACGAGATCGAGTTGTGAGAATGAAGTCGTCACTGTGGTGTTGGCTTTCTTGCAATAGACCGCGCGCGCAGGCGCGGGCGGCCCGTGTTGAAGGCTTGCCTCGCGCGCGCCGAGGTGCCGTATGTTGGTGATTATCTCGAAATGTGAGGCGCTGGAAGACCGAAATCCGCCGCGCTTCGCGCGATCGCGAGAAACGGTATCCGTTAAATGGGCCGTTCGAGCGGCGAAGTCAATCGAATACCGCGCCCGGGCCGGATTTATCTCAATCGTTAACGAAAGATGATTCGCCGATCACTTGCTGAGCGGCACGCTGGGCTCGGCTGGCGCCGTCGGCGTCCCGGGCGAAACCGGACCGTCGGTGGCCGGCTGGTCGACGATCGAGTGCGGCGCGCGCTGATGCGAGGCCAGCACGGCCAGGCCGATCGAGGTGAGGAAAAACAGCCCCACCAGCACGGCGGTGGTGCGGGTCAGCAGATTGGCCGTCGAGCGCCCGCTCATGAATCCGGACATGCCGCCACCGCCCATGCCGAGCGCACCGCCTTCGCTTTTCTGCAAAAGCACCACGCCGATGAGCGCAACGGCCAAAATCAGATGGATGGTGACGACGATGGTGATCATGGGCCGGGTTTGTAGCGGTTTCCGGCAGAAAACGCCAGCGGGGCGGAGCCGCGCGCGTCTTCAAACGGCCGATCCGCCGCTTTCGCAGCCCGTATCCGCCCGATAAGATGCGGCGGGGGATTCATGCTGTTCAACTCTCACCTGTTCCTGCTGGTTTTCCTGCCGCTTGCGGTCGCGGTTTACCGCCTGATCCCGAACCGGGATGCGGTGCGCGTCTGGTACCTGGTCGCCGTCTCGCTGGTTTTCTACGGCTATTGGGACGTGTCCTTCGTGCCGCTGCTGGTGGTCTCAGTGCTGGGCAATTGGGGCCTGTCGAAGCTCTATCAGGCGAGCGGGCGGCGCCTGGTGCCGGCGACCGGCATCGCGCTCAACCTCGCTTCGCTGGCTTATTTCAAATACGCCGCCTTCTTGGTCGCCAATCTCAACCTCGCGCTCAACACCAGCTTCGCGGTCGACAAGGTGCTGCTGCCGCTCGGCATCAGCTTCTTCACCTTCCACAACATCATGTATCTGGCCGACCTCTATCGCGGCCAGGCGCCGATCTACCGCCTGCGCGACTACGCGCTCTATATCGTGTTCTTTCCGCAGATCGTCGCCGGCCCGCTGGTGCGGCATTGGGAGTTGATCCCGCAGATCCCCAAGGATCCGTGGGGACCGGACACGGCCGAGCGCCTCGGTCGCGGCCTCACCCTGCTGATCATCGGCCTGGTGAAGAAGGTGCTGATCGCCGACGCGCTGGCGCCGCTGGTCAATTCCACCTTCGAGGCGGCGACGCAGCGCGCCATGCCCGGGCTGGGCGACGCCTGGGCGGCGGTGCTGGGATTCACCTTCCAGATCTATTTCGACTTCTCGGGTTATTCCGACATGGCGATTGGCATCGCGCTGATGTTCGGCTTCGCGTTGCCGTTCAATTTCGACGCGCCCTATCGCGCTCTCAGCCTGAGAGACTTCTGGCGGCGCTGGCACATGACGCTGTCGCGCCTGCTGCGCGACTATCTCTACATTCCCTTCGGCGGCAACCGCCACGGCCTGCCGCGCCAGATCCTGGCGCTGCTCGGGACCATGCTGTTGGGCGGGCTGTGGCACGGCGCCGCCTGGACCTTCGTGATTTGGGGCGGGCTGCACGGGATCGGGCTTGCCGCCGGAGTATTGTGGCGCCGCCGTCTTCCGCCGATGCCGGCGATATTCAGCGGCCCGCTGACCTTCGCCTTCGTCGTTTTCGCCTGGGTGTTCTTCCGCTCCGGCAGCATCGGCCAGGCGGCGACCATGTTTTCCGCCATGGCCGGCGCCGGCGGCGTGCACGGCGCGCGCCACCTGGTTTCCATCCTGATCGCCGCGCTCATCGCCTTCCTCGGCCCCACCAGCCAGGACGTGGCGCTGAAACGCCTGCGCCCGGTGCGCTGGGGGGCGGCGGCGGCGGCGCTGGTGCTGTGTCTCATCCTGCTGAAGCTGGGCGACGACACCAACTACGAATTCGTCTATTTCCAGTTCTGAGCCGCCCTTGAACACATGACAAACTGGTCGCGCTATTGCCGCTTGCTGCTGATCGTGACCGCGCTCGCGACGCTGGCGCTCTACGCGGCGGCGCTCGCAATCGACCCGTACGATACCGGCCGCTTCGCGCTTTTCCACCGGACGGGCGTACCGCTATACGGCCAGCGCATGGCCGATGCCAGCCGCGGCCGCGACCCGCAATTCGACAGCGCCGTGATCGGAAACTCCACCATCCAGCTGCTCGATCCCGCCCGGCTCGACGCCGGTTTGGGCGGCCACTTCGTCAGCCTGGCGATCCCCGGCACCGGGCCTTACGAGCAATTGCTCGTGCTCGGCTGGTTCCTGCACCATCACCCGGAAAACGTCAGAACCGTGGTCATCGGCTTCGACGGCAGTTGGTGCGACCACCCGCGTGTTTTCGGCCCCGAGGGCGAGAGCTACCCCTTTCCCGCCTGGCTTTATGCCGAAAAGCCCTGGGCCTATCTTGACCATATGTTTTCGTACAAATCGCTCGAGGCCGGCATCCGCCGCTTGGCGGTGATTCTCGGGCGCGATCCCGCAGCGCGCGAAGACGGGTACAACGATTACGAGGCCGGCAAGAGCTATGACCCCAACGCGGCGCGGACGCGCATGATCAATGGCGGCGCCGGAAGCGACCAGGCCGAGGACGCCGCCCCCAGCCCGGCGGCACCGCCGCCCCCGGATGGCGCCCGGCCGGAATTCGCGGCATTGGCGGCGGCGTTGCGTTCCCTGCCCGATACCGTCTATGTCGCGCTGGTCTTTCCGCCGCGCGAGACCGGCTCGTTGCCGCCGCCCGGCAGCGATGGCGCGGCGCTGGTGGCCGCCTGCAAGCAGAAGGCAAGCGCCTTGGCCGGGGTCCATGCCAATCTCCGAATCATCGATTTTCTCAATGACGGACAGATTTCCCGGCCGGGGAATTTCTGGGACCACATCCACTATCGCGGCGCGATCGCGCGCCAAATCGAGGACGCGATCGCGCAAGCCAAGCCGGCGCGCTAGGCCGGCAGCAGGTCGACGAACCAGAAGCCCTTGGTCTTGCCCGGGCCATGCTGCGTGGGCAGCGGTATCGCCGGGCCGTTATCCGGCGGCTTCGGCACCTCGAGCGGACGATAGACTTTCTCGCCCATGTCGTAGGCCACCTTGCGGCGAAAGATTGGGCCGTCATGGACGAAGCTGTGATATTCGCCGTTCTCGCCACAGGGATCGATGCCGGGGCCGAGGCCAGCGAAGAACCCGCCATCGAGCGCGCGGCCCACATCCTTCTCGCCCAGCCAGGCGTCGTTGACGCAGCAGGTCACGGCCTTGAAGCCGCGCGCGACGAATTCGCGCGCCAGACTGCGCGTATCCGCCTGCCACAGTGGGAACACGCCGGTCATGCCGAGTTCGGCCAAAAGCGTCTCGCGCCATTGCCGCAAATCGGCGAGGAAGATGTCGCCGAATAACGCGCGCGTGACGCCGCGCGCGCCACGCGCCCAGGGTCTGGCGCAACGCCGCGACATAGGTCGCGTTGCTGCTGTCCGGGCCGACATACATCTTGTCGAGCGGCAATTCGAGCGCCCGTGCCTGCGCTTCGACCAGCTCCTCGCGCACGCCGTGCATCGAGACGCGCTTGTATTCTTTGCTGATGGTGGTGATGAGCGCCGCGATTTCGAATTCGCCGCCGCGGCGCAGGCGGTCGAGCGCCAGCGCCGAATCCTTGCCGCCGCTCCAGAATGCGACCGCCTGTTCCATGCAGCCAGTCTAAAGCGCGGCTGGGTCCGAAGCTAGCTCGCCTCTTCCCATTTCTCGGCCGACGCGCCGGCCAGCGCGCGCACGCGCGCCTCGTCCTTGGCGAATTCCTTGGCCGGTCCCGAGAACACCACCTTGCCGTCGTCGAGCACATAGGCGCGGTCGGCGATCTCGACCGCGGCACGCACGTTCTGCTCCACCAGCAGCACGGAAATGCCCTCCTTGCGCGCCGAGACGACGACCCGGAACACGTCCTGCACGATCAGCGGCGCCAGGCCCTGCGACGGTTCGTCCAACAGCAGCAGCTTCGGGTTGAGCAACAGCGCGCGCGAGATCGACAGCATCTCCTGCTCGCCGCCCGAAAGCTGGCGGCCCCGGTTGTTCCTGCGCTCGGCCAGGCGTGGAAACAGCTCGTAAATGCGGGGAATGGACCAGGGGCCGGGCC
>DATNMV010000285.1:0-6687 GCA_035602175.1 Allostellaceae bacterium | reverse complement strand
CAGCGCGCTCTCGACCAGGGCGCCCCACAATTTCGCGTTCGGCACCGGCGCGCCGGTGGAACCGGAGGTGAACACGTAGGCCGCCAGCTGCTCGGCCGGAAAGGCCGGAACCTCCGGCGGCAACGGCGCCGCGGGCCCGGTTTCAGGATAAGCCATCACCGGGATAACGCCGGCGTCGAAATCCTGATCGGCCAGACAATAGGCGTCCGGATAACGCGCCGCGATCTGTCCGAGCAAGGCCGGGGTCTTGTTCGGCAGCAAAAGGCTGATCTGCCGGCGCGACAGAGCCGCGCCGAACGCCACCGCAAAGCGATAGCGATCCGCGCATAGGTTGACGACATGGCTGCGCGCCGGGAGCGTCCGGCCCAGCGCCGCGACGTCGGTGCAAAATTCGCGAACCGTGACAGGCCGGTTTTCCCGATAGGCGAACACCGCGTCGGGACCGGCATGACGGATGAACGGAAGAACCGTCATGGCGATAAACCGGCGGGATTTGGGCCGGCGGGGTTCGCATGCTTCGCCGGCGCGGCATTGCGTTGGGAAAACGCCCGGATGACCTGCAAGACGGTCGAGCGCGGCCAATCGCGCACATGCGTGATGCGATAGAGGTATTCGCCGGAAAACATCAGGACGATCAGGGGAAGATCGAGGACATTGACATAGAAAGACCAGACGACCAGCGGCGCGAAGAAAAACAGCGTCAACGACACGATCAGCTGAGCGGCGAAGAAACAGCACCAGGCGATGGTGACGCGCCGCGTATAGACCGCTATGTCGGGGCGCATGGTGCCGTGGATCTTGCGCGCGATAACGGTGATGAACGCCTCGCGCCCGGGCAGCAGGGACACGCCGAAGAGCGTCAACAGCGTCACATAGGCCGCGACATAGGGAATGCCGGCGGTGGCGAAGAGGCTATATTGGCCCGCCAGCCAGCCGACGATCAGAAACACGGCGGCCGCCGCGCCCGCCAGCCACCATTTGTAATGATAGCTCGCGCGCGCGGTCAGGATGAAGCCCAGCACGATCACCTGGAACGCGCTCACGGCGGCCGCCATTTCCGTGGAATAGCCGATCGCCAGCAGCGTGTGGGTCAATATCGGACACGCGCCCAACGCCACGTAGCCGAGAATTCTGAACGGCTTGCGCATTCACTTCGGCCGGTTTTGCCAGATGTGACGATTGAGGCTGCGCAAGGAGTTGAAGATGCGTTCGTTGTTCTTGTCGTCCGAGCGCAGCTTGATGCCGTAGGTTTTGGAGACGGCCAGCGCGATTTCGAGGATGTCGATCGAATCCAAGCCCAGCCCCTCGCCGAACAGCGGCGCCTCAGGATCGATGTCCGAGGGCTGTATTTCCAGATTGAGCGTCGTGATGATCAGGCTCGAAAGCGCGAGTTCCTGCTCGGATCGGGAATTTTCGTCGGTCATAGCAGCCCAAACCAGATGGGGCGGGAAGGCCGAAAGAACCCGCCTGCATGAGTGGAAATCAGGGTGTTTCCAGTATCTCACCGGGGCGGGATCGATGAAAGTGCGTTATGACGAAAGCCCCGCGCAAGGGTTCGGGCCGGCGCCGAAAGCCGCAAGACCGTTTTGGGACGCCGGAATCCCAGGCTTTATGAGGCCCGAGACGAGAACTGGCGGAGGGAGTGGGATTCGAACCCACGTTACGGTTTCCCGTAAACACGCTTTCCAAGCGTGCGCCTTCAACCGCTCGGCCACCCCTCCGGCAAGGCGCGCGGAGCCTAGCCAAGCGACGGGGCGCATGCAACCGGAGCGCCCGCTTCCGCCGGGCTCAGGCGACTTCGGAGTCGGCCTCGGGCAATGTTTCGGGCGCGGTTTCGACCGGCAGCGTGCTATAGGCTTCGCGCGCCTCGGCGCGGATCTGGTTGATCGCGTTGATGATCTGCACCCAGATTTCGGAGGCGCCGACCTCGCCCGATTCCATCAGCACGCCGGCGCGAAAACCGGCGCGCACCGCGGCGGAAACGCCGTGGCGGCGGAGCATCAACTGGGCGGCTTGGCGGACTTCGGAATCGAGCAGCATCGGCTTTTGTCATAACCGCAACCGATGAAAATGGCGTTTACGGCGCGGACCGGGCGCGACTCCACGCCACCCCGGCCTTTCTGCCACAGTATCGCCCCGCCAAGGACATGTTTAATCCGCATTAATCGGTTCAAATCGCATCAATCGCCAGTCATCCTCCGCGAGAGGTTGCGAGACATGAAGCGATTATTGGCGCTGATCGCGCGTCTCATCGGGTTGCTGCTGCTCCTGACGGCCTTCGCCGTGCTCGGCCACGACCTGCTGGCCTGGCGCGAGAACGGCGCCTTCGCCCCCACCGCCGCCGGCCAGCTTTGGCACTATGTCCACAACGCCAGCCTGAGCGCGATCCAAGAGGCGGTGCAACGCTACATCGCGCCCGGGCTGTGGAGCCCGGTCATGGTCACCGGGCTGAAATCCTGGGTGGTGCCGGTGCTGGCGGTACCCGGGCTGGTCCTGGCCTGGGCGTTCCGCAAACGGCGAGGCTAGGCCGGGCCTATTCGTCGCCCATCTTGAGCGCGGCGATGAAGGCGGATTGCGGAATCTCGACCTTGCCGAATTGGCGCATGCGCTTGCGGCCTTCCTTCTGCTTCTCCAACAGCTTGCGTTTGCGGGAAACGTCGCCGCCATAGCATTTGGCGAGTACGTCCTTGCGCAAGGCCTTGATGGTCTCGCGCGCGATGACGCGGCCGCCGATCGCCGCCTGGATGGCGATCAGGAAGAGCTGGCGCGGAATCAATTCCTTCAGCCTTTCGCACAGCGCGCGGCCGCGCCGCTCGGCCTGACCGCGGTGGACGATGGTGGCGAGCGCATCCACCGGATCGCCGTTGACCAGGATGTTCATCTGCACCAGGTCGCCGGGCTCGTAGCCGTCCATCTGATAGTCGAAGCTGGCATAGCCGCGGCTGACCGATTTGAGCCGGTCGTAGAAATCGAACACCACCTCGTTCAAGGGCAGGCGGTAGACCACCATGGCGCGCCGCCCGACATAAGTCAGATCCTTCTGCGCCCCGCGCCGTTCCTCGCACAGCGCCAGGACGCTGCCGAGATAATCGTCGGGCACCAGGATGGTGGCCCGGATCCACGGCTCTTCCAGGTGATCGATCTTGACCGGGTCGGGCATGTCGACCGGATTGTGCAGCGCCACCATCGAGCCGTCGTTGAGATGGACGTGATAGACGACCGAGGGCGCGGTGGCGATGAGGTCGAGGTTGAATTCGCGCTTCAAGCGCTCTTCGATGATCTCGAGATGGAGAAGGCCGAGAAATCCGCAGCGGAAGCCGAAGCCCAGCGCCGCCGAGGTCTCAGGCTCGTATTCGAAGCTCGAATCGTTGAGACGGAGCTTCGACAGTGAGTCGCGCAGATGATCGTAATCGGCGGAGTCGGTGGGAAACAGTCCGCAGAACACCACCGGCTGCAACGGCTTGAAGCCGGGCAACGCCAACGCCGCCGGGCGGCGCTCCTCGGTGATGGTGTCGCCGATCTTGCAATCGGCCACCGTCTTGATGCCCGAGGTGATGAATCCGATTTCGCCGGGATTGAGCTCGGCCACGGTCAAGGGCTTGGGCGTGAAGACGCCGACGCGCTCGATCACGTGATCGGCGCCGGTGGCCATGAAACGGATTTTCAGGCCGGGCTTCAACACGCCGTCCTTGACCCGCACCAGGATCACCACGCCGAGATAGGAGTCGTACCAGCTGTCGAC
Organism: Allostellaceae bacterium; assembly: GCA_035602175.1. Taxonomy (GTDB): domain Bacteria; phylum Pseudomonadota; class Alphaproteobacteria; order ATCC43930; family CGMCC-115725; genus REEB95. The sequence goes on along the minus strand of DATNMV010000285.1, from coordinate 2,945 downwards.
CAGCAGCGCTTTCAAAGGGGCGTCGGCGTCGCCCTTGGGCGGCGGCAGGCGCGTGACCAGCGCTTCCAGCACGCCGTCGATGTTCTGCCCGGTCTTGGCCGAGATTTCGACCGCGCCCGAGGCGTCGAGGCCGATCACCTCCTCGATCTGTTCCTTCACCCGGGCGGGCTCGGCGGCCGGCAGGTCGATCTTGTTCAGCACCGGCACGATCTCGTGCCCGGCCTCGATTGCCTGGTAGACATTGGCGAGGGTCTGCGCCTCGACCCCCTGGCTCGCATCCACCACCAGCAGCGAGCCTTCGCAGGCGGCGAGCGAGCGGCTCACCTCATAGGCAAAATCCACGTGGCCGGGCGTGTCCATGAGATTGAGCTCATAGGTCTCGCCGTTCTTGGCGGTGTAGGCTAGGCGCACCGTCTGCGCCTTGATGGTGATGCCGCGCTCGCGCTCGATATCCATGCTGTCGAGCACCTGAGCGCGCATCTCGCGCGCCTCGAGCCCGCCGCAGCGTTCGATGAGACGGTCGGCGAGCGTGGATTTCCCGTGATCGATATGCGCGATGATGGCGAAGTTGCGGATGTGGGCGAGATCGGCCATGAGCTATTTGCGCAATGTCCCGCCGGTCGCCTTCTCCACCGCCGCCACCAGCTTGGCCGAAAACGCCTCGATCTCGGCATCGGTCAGCGTCGCCGTCTCGGGCTGAAGGGTGACGGCGATGGCGAGTGATTTCTTGCCTTCGGGCAGGCCCTTGCCGCGGTAGAGATCGAACAGGCGCACTTCGGCGACGAGCTTCTTATCGACGCCGCGCGCGGCCTTGAGCAGGGTCTCGGCCGGCACGTCCTCCTCCACCACGAAGGCGAAATCGCGCGCCACCGGCATGAGCGGCGAGAGACGCAGCAGCGGCTGGGCCGTGCTGCGCGAGCGCGGCTCGGGCACCGCGTCCAAAAACACTTCGAAGCCCGAAGCCGGGCCTTTCACGTCCATCGCCAGCAACACGCCGGGATGGATTTCGCCGAAATTGGCCAACAGCTTCGGCCCTTGGCGGAGCGAACCGGAGCGGCCGGGGTGGTACCAGGCGGGCGCTTCGCCCGAAAGCTGCAGAGTCTCGGGTGGAACGCCGGAGGCTTCGAGCGCCGCCAACGCATCCGCCTTGGCGTCGAAGGCGCCGACCGCACGCGCGGGACTGTCCCAGCTCTTGGGCTGGGCGTCGCCCGCGCGCAATCCCGCCGCCACCAGGGCCTGGCCCTCGGATGTATCGTCGCGGTATTGCGGCCCGATCTCGCACAGCGCGCAATCCTTGAGGCCGCGCCCCGCGTTGCGCCGCGCCGCGTCGAGCAAATTGGGCAGGATCGAGGGGCGCATGACATCGAGATCGGCGCTGATCGGATTGAGCAGCTTCAGGCTTTCCGGCGCGCCGCCGAAATAGGCCGCCTGCTTCAGCGACATGAAGGAATAGCTCACCGCTTCCACCAGGCCGCGCGCGGCCAAGGACCGTCGCACGAAGGATGAGCAGCGCTGCGCCGGCGTCAGCGCCGGCTTGGGCAACGCCTCTTCCCGGGGCAAGGAGACCGCCGGGATGTGCTCATAGCCGTGGATGCGCAGCACCTCTTCGACCAGGCAAGCCTCGCCTTCGATATCCGCGCGCCAGGAGGGCGGCTCGACCGAGAAATGATCGGTCTCCTCGGTCACGGCGCAGCCGAGATCCTCCAGAATCCGCTTCTGCTCGCCCGCCGCCAGTTCGATACCGCCCAGGCTGCGGGTACGGTCGGGCCGGAAGCGCAGCGTGCGCCGCCAGATTGGCACGGCGCCGGAGACGCGGATTTCCGAGGCCTCTCCGCCGCACAGTTCGATGATGTGACGGGTGGCGATCTCGACGCCGGGACGGGTGAATTCGGGATCGAGGCCGCGTTCGAAGCGGTAGCGCGCGTCGCTTTGCAAATTGAGCTTGCGGCCGGTGACCGCCGTCCGCAACGGATCGAACAACGCTCCCTCGATATAGACGTTGACGGTTGTCTCGGTGCAGCCCGAAGCCGCGCCGCCGATGACCCCGCCCAGGCTCAGAACGCCCTTGGCGTCGGCGATCACCGTCATGCCGGGATCGAGCTCGTAGGTTTTGCCGTTAAGCGCTTCCAGGCTTTCGCCCTTGCGCGCGCCGCGCACGGCGAGGTCGCCCTGGAGTTTGTCGGCGTCGAAGACGTGCAGGGGCCGGCCGAGATCGAAAGTCAGAAAATTGGTGAGGTCGACCAGTGCCGAGATCGGCCTAAGCCCGATGGCCTTGAGACGGTCCTGCAGCCAAAGCGGGCTCGGCCCGTTCTTGACGCCGCGGATGAGGCGCCCGAGGAAAAGCGGGCAGGCCTGTTCGTCGGGGCCCGCCAGATGGACGGCAATCGGGCAGGCGAATTTGCTCGACACCGGCGTCGCGTCCAAGGTCTTGAGCTTGCCCAATCCCGAGGCGGCGAGATCGCGGGCGATGCCGCGCACGCTCAGGCAATCGGCGCGGTTGGGCGTGACCTTGACGTCGAAAACCGGGTCGTCGAGCCCGACCGCCTTGGCGAAATATGCTCCGACCTCCAGCCCCTCGGGCAGATCGAGGATGCCTTCCCTGTCCTCCGACAGGTTGAGCTCATAGCCCGAACATAACATGCCGTTGGAGACGACGCCTCTGATCTTGGTCGCCTTCAGCACCATGCCGGTGCGGGGGATCACGGATCCCACGGGCGCGAACACCGCCAACATGCCGGCGTGCGCATTGGGCGCACCACACACTACCTCGAGCTTCTCAGCGCCGGTGTCGACCAGGCAAAGCTGCAGCTTGTCGGCGTCGGGATGGCGCTTGGCGTTGAGCACGCGGGCGACCAGGAAGGGTGCGAGGCTTTTGGCGCGGTCTTCGAGGCTTTCGACCTCGAGCCCGCGCATGGCCAGGGTCTCGACGATTTGGCCAAGCGGGG
>DATNMV010000284.1:0-2533 GCA_035602175.1 Allostellaceae bacterium | reverse complement strand
TGACGGTGGGCGATCATCCCGATTACCTGGCGGTGGGCTATCTCATCAACCAGAACATGCTCAAGCCCGACGACACGATCGTCTCACTCGACTACGACGACGAGCTCGAAACCATCGTCGTGCGCACTAAGCGCAAGACCGATTACGAGAAGAAGCTCAGGAAGAAGACGCTGACCTCGGGCTGCGCCCAGGGCACGGCCTTCGGCGACCTGATGGAGACCTTCGACGAGGTCAAGCTCGATCCCAAGGCGGTGCTGAAGACTTCGTGGCTCTACGCGCTCAGCAAGAAGATCAACACCAGCCCGAGCCTTTATCTCGCGGCGGGCGCGATCCACGGCTGCGTGCTGTGCGAAGGCGATAAGCCGCTCGTGTACATGGAGGACGTCGGCCGCCACAACGCCATCGACAAGATCGCCGGCTATATGCGGATGAACAAAATCTCGCCCAAGGGCAAGATTTTCTACACCACCGGGCGCCTCACCTCGGAAATGGTGATCAAGGCGGTGCAGATGCGCATTCCCATCCTCATCTCGCGCTCGGGCTTCACCGCCTGGGGGGTGGAGCTGGCGCGGCGCGCCAATCTCACTTTGATCGGCCGCGCCAAGGGCAAGCGCTTCGTCGCGTTGGCCGGCGAAAAGCGCATCGTGTTCGATGCCTACGGCGCGGATGTCGGTGACGAGCCGCGCGCGGTGCAACGCAAGGCCTCGCTCGAGGACGCGGTTTGAGCATAACCGGCGTGGTGCTGGCCGGCGGCTTGTCGCGCCGTATGGGTGGCGGCGACAAATCACACAAGCCGCTCGCGGGTAAGACCATCTTGGAGCGCGTGATCGCGCGCGCGAAGCCGCAGGTGAAGGATCTGGTGCTGAACGCCAATGGCGATGCGGCGCGCTTTGCTCCTTACGGCCTGCCGGTCGTTGCCGACAGCGTCGCCGGTTTCGCCGGGCCCTTGGCCGGGGTGCTGGCGGGGCTCGATTGGGCGGCGAAAGAGGCGCGGGGTGCCTCCCATGTGGCGAGCTTTGCCACCGACGCGCCGTTCTTTCCGCTCGATCTGGTCAGGAGGCTGGAAGAGGCGGTGCGGGACGGGAAACACGATCTCGCCTGTGCGGCCTCGGGCGGCCGCGAGCATCCGGTGTTCGGCTTATGGCCCGTGGCGTTGCGCGAGGATCTGCGCAAGGCGCTCACCGAAGGCGTGCGCAAGGTCGATCAATGGACCGCGCGTTATCGCCTGGCGCGCGTGGAATTTTCCGCGTCGCCCTATGACCCGTTCTTCAACGTCAACAGTCCCGAGGATTTGGCCGAGGCGGAGAAGATCAGCGCCCAAGCTGATCATCCTGCGCCGGATCGTCCTTCACCGGCTCCAGCCGCACCAAAGCGGCGTTGATCAGCAGCTTGCCAGCGTGCTCGAAATTGACCGTGACGCGGTCGCCGATCACCGACTGCACCTGGCCCATGCCCCAGCCGGGCTCCTGCGGGTGACGTACGCGCTGGCCGGGAACGAGTCGTTCGCTCATCTTGCGCCGCCTCCGATGGCGCGCCCATTATAACCCAATGCAGCTCGAATTCCGCGTCTTCGAACTTCTCGCCTCGCGCCTGTGCCACGATCTCATCAGCCCGGTCGGCGCCATCAACAACGGCGTCGAACTGATGGGCGAGAAAGATGCCGATTTCGCCAAGGACGCGGCGGCGCTGATCGCGCAAAGCGCCAAGCGCGCGGGCCACCGGCTGCAATTCTACCGCTTCGCCTATGGCGCGGGTGGGGCGGGCGGCGGCGCGCCCGTGCCCAAGGATCTCGTCGCCGGCATGTTGGAGGGTGGCAAGGTCGCCTGTTCCTGGCCGGAAGCGTTCGACGCGCTTCCGGTCGAATGGCAGAAGCTCGCCTGCAACCTGATTCTCCTGGCGGTGGAGGTGCTGCCGCGCGGCGGCAAGGTGACGCTGTCGGGCAAGGACAAGAGCATCGAAGCCGTTGCCGAGGGCGAGAGCGTCAATCTGACGCCCGAGATGAAAGCGGCGCTGGCGGCGGGGGCCGGCGTGGCGGATCTTACCGCGCGCACCATCCACGGCTATTTCACCGCGCGCTATGCCGAACAGTTGGGCGCCAAGCTGACGCTCGCCGAAGCGCCCAAACGCGCGACGTTCAAGATCGGCTGACAGGAACTGGATTTAAAGAAAAGCGGCGGCGCATTCTGCGCCGCCGTTCCGATAACCCCCGGCAAAGCGAATGAATGTCAGGCCTTGACCGCGGCCGCAACCGGGACCTTGGCCGGCTCCGCCGCGATTTCTCCACCCGGCGGGTCGCGCAGCACATAGCCGCGGCCCCACACGGTTTCGATGTAGTTGTCGCCGTGGGTGGCGACCGCGAGTTTCTTCCTGAGCTTGCAGACGAAGACGTCGATGATCTTGAGTTCAGGCTCGTCCATGCCGCCGTAGAGATGATTGAGGAACATCTCCTTGGTCAAGGTCGTGCCCTTGCGCAGGCTCAGCAATTCGAGAATGCCGTATTCTTTGCCCGTCAGGTGGAGGGGCGAGCCCTCGG
>DATNMV010000283.1:0-5287 GCA_035602175.1 Allostellaceae bacterium | reverse complement strand
GACGAGGCAAAGCTGGGTCTATAGCGGGGTCGAGGAATTATGGAATGAGGGATTTTTCTTCCTCGCCGTGATCGTCGCCAGCTTCAGCATCGTGACCCCGCTGGTTTATCTCGGCCTACTCGTCGTCGTGCTCTCCGGCCTCGGTTTCGGCGCGAATCCGGCCTGGCTCGGCCGCGCTTTCCGCTGGGCGCAATCACTGCGATCCTGGGCGATGCCCGAGATCTATGTCGTCGGCGGTTTCGTCGCCTATTCGCGGTTGCAGCACTTCGCGGCGGTGAAGGTCGGCGTCGGCGGCTGGGCGTTTCTCGCCGCAGCCATGGCGTTCCTCGCCATCGACGTAACCATCGACCGGTACGCGGTGTGGCGGGCGATCGGGCCGAATTCCGATGCCCGTCCGGCCGAGGATGCCATCGCCTGCCGCGATTGCGCGCTGCTGGTGCCGCGCGCGCGCGATGGGGAAATCTGCCCGCGCTGCGGCGCGTCTCTGCACCATCGCAAGCCGCAGGCGCTCGCCCGCACGGCGGCGCTGCTGGTGGCCGCCTATCTGCTCTACATCCCGGCCAATTTTCTGCCGGTGCTGACCATCGAGCGTTACGGGCGGATCGAGCACGACACCATTATGGCCGGCATTCGGGCGCTGGCCAATGACGGCGCATGGCCGCTGGCGGCCATCGTCTTCCTTGCCAGCATCGTCGTGCCGCTGGTGAAGCTGCTGAGCCTCACCTGGTTCTTGGTCGAGGAGCGGTGGAGATCGCCACGCCTGCTGTTCGCGCGCACCCGCCTGCACGATATCGTAAACTACATCGGACGCTGGTCGAACATCGACGTCTTCATGGCCTCGATCGTCGTCGCGCTGGTCCAGTTCGGCGTCCTGAGCAACGTCACCGCCGGGTCGGGCGGAACATCCTTCGCCGCCGTCGTCCTGCTGACCATGATCGCCTCCCGCTGCTTCGACCCGCGGCTGATGTGGGATGGCGTGGAGAACAAGCCATGAAAACCGGCAGCGATAAGCGGCATGAAGCGGCGGTGCGTCCCTTCCGCCACATGCGCTGGATCTGGCTCGTGCCGGCCGCCGCGGCGGCGATCGTGCTGTGGCTGGGCTGGCATACCATCGTCGAACGCGGGCCGCTTATCACCATCACCTTCGAAAGCGCCGAGGGCATCGTGCCCGGGCAGACCAAGGTCGAGCACAGAAGCGTCGATGTCGGCACCGTCGAAACCGTCACGCTGAGCCCGGACATGTCGTGGGCGATCGTCCAGGTGCGCATGAGCCGCGACGTCACGACTTATCTCAACACCGGCACCCATTTCTGGGTCGTCCGCCCGCGCCTGACGGCGTCGGGCATTTCCGGCCTGACCACGATCCTCTCCGGCTCCTATATCGAAATGGACCCCGGCAACGGCACGGCGACGAAAGAGTTCAAGGGCTTCGACGAGGATTCGGCGGTGCTGAAACCGACCCAGCCGGGGCGCAGCTTCGTGCTTGTCGCCAACCAGCTCGGCTCGATCGCCAAGGAATCCAAGGTGACATATCACGGCGTCCCGGTCGGCCAGGTGCTCGGTTACAAGCTCGATCAGGATCGCCGGAAGGTCGAGATCGTCGCCCAAATTTTCGCGCCCTATGACAATCTCATCACCGGCCAGACACTGTTCTGGAACGCGAGCGGCATCAATATCGGCTCGATCTGGTCGGGGTTCAAAATCAGCGGCACCGGGCTGGAGGATCTGATATCCGGCGGCGCCATCGCCTTCGACACGCCGCCGGGCGGCCCGGCCGCGCAGGCGGCGACCAAGGCGGGCGGCGAATTCGTGCTTTACGACAACGAGAAGGATGCCCGCTCCGGCAAGCCGCCGCAGCCCTGATACACCCCGCGTTCAGCGCTTGAGCGCCGCCCTTCCGGCATAACGCGCCGAGGCGCCCAGCTCTTCCTCGATGCGGATGAGCTGGTTGTATTTGGCGAGCCGGTCGGAGCGCGACAGCGAACCGGTCTTGATCTGGCCGGCATTGGTGCCCACCGCCAGATCGGCGATGGTCGAATCCTCGGTCTCGCCCGAGCGGTGCGAGATCACCGTGCCGTAGCCGTGGCGCCGCGCCAGCGCGATGGTTTCCAGGGTTTCGGACAACGTGCCGATCTGGTTCACCTTCACCAGGATGGCGTTGGCCACGCCCTGCTTGATGCCTTCGGCCAGGCGCTTGGGATTGGTGACAAAATTGTCGTCGCCGACCAGCTGGATCTTCTTCCCCAGCGCCTTGGTGAGTTCGATCCAGCCGGCGGTGTCACCCTCGGCCACGCCGTCCTCGATCGACAGGATCGGATAGCGCGAAACCAGACCCTCGTAGAATTTCACCATCTGGCCGGCATCGAAATTCTTGCCTTCCATCTTGTATTGGCCGTCCTTGCAGAACTCGCTCGCCGCCGGATCGAGCGCTAGCGCCACCTGCTCGCCCGGCTTGTAGCCGGCGGCTTCGATGGCGCGCATAACGAACCCCAGCGCCTCCTCGGCCGATTTGAGATTGGGCGCGAAGCCGCCCTCGTCGCCGACATTGGTATTATGGCCCTTGTCCTTGAGCGCCGCCTTGAGCGCGTGGAAGACTTCCGCGCCCCAGCGCACTGCCTCGGACAGCGAGGGCGCGCCCAGCGGCACGATCATGAACTCTTGGATATCAATGGGATTATCGGCGTGGACGCCGCCATTGAGGATGTTCATCAACGGCACCGGCAGCGTCGCGGCCTCGACCCCGCCTACATAACGGTAGAGCGGCAGGCCCAAATCAGCCGCCGCCGCCTTGGCCGCGGCCAGGCTCACGCCAAGAATGGCATTAGCACCGAGCCGTGCCTTGTTCTCGGTGCCGTCCAAGGCGATGAGCGCGCGGTCGAGCCCGGCCTGGTCGGAAGCATCGAAGCCCGAAAGCGCGTCGAAAATCTCGCCGTTCACCCCGTCGACCGCCTTCTTCACGCCCTTGCCGCCATAACGCTTCTTGTCGCCGTCGCGCAGCTCGACCGCTTCATGGGTTCCGGTGGAAGCCCCCGAGGGCACGGATGCCCGGCCCTTGGCGCCTGAATCCAGAATCACGTCGACCTCGACCGTGGGATTGCCGCGGCTGTCGAGTATCTCGCGCGCGCGGATATCGGCGATCGCGCTCATGCGCCGTTCTTCGCCTTGGCCAGCTTGTCGAATTCCATCAGGCTCTTGAGCAGCGCCGGCATGTCTTTGAACTTCACCATGTTGGGGCCGTCGCTGGGCGCGTGATCCGGATCCTGGTGGGTTTCCATGAACACCGCGGCCACGCCCACCGCGACCGCCGCCCGCGCCAGCACCGGCACGTATTCGCGCTCGCCGCCGCTGCGCTCGCCCTGCCCGCCAGGCTGCTGCACCGAATGGGTGGCGTCGAACACCACCGGATAGCCGGTCGCGGCCATAATCGGCAACGCGCGCATGTCGGAGACCAGGGTGTTGTAGCCGAAGCTCGCACCGCGTTCGCACAGAAGAATGTTCTCGTTGCCGGCATCGGACACTTTCTTGGCCACGTTCTTCATGTCCCAGGGCGCGAGGAACTGTCCCTTCTTGATGTTCATCGGCCGCTTGGTCTTGGCCGCCGCCACCAGGAGATCGGTCTGGCGGCAGAGGAAGGCAGGAATTTGCAGCACGTCCACCGCTTCGGCGGCGGGCGCGCATTGCTCGGCGGTGTGCACGTCGGTCAGCACCGGACAGCCGTATTTCTCGCGCACCTCGGCCAGGATGGGCAGGCCAGCCTCCATCCCCATGCCGCGCTCGCTCTTGTTCGATGTGCGGTTGGCCTTGTCGAAGGAGGTCTTATAGATCAATCCGATTCCCAACTTCGCCGTGAGCTCGACCAGCGCGTGGCTCATCTCCATAGCGTGCTGGCGGCTTTCCAGCACGCACGGCCCGGCGATCAAGGCCAGCGGCCTATCGTTGCCGATTGTGATATTGCCGATATGGACGTGGCGGGGGGCGGTCATGGGGCCCTTATATAGCAGTCGCCTAGACCAAGCGCGACTGCTCCACCGCAGCCTTTATGAAGGAGGTGAAGAGCGGGTGCGGCTCGAAGGGCTTGCTCTTCAGCTCGGGATGGAACTGGACGCCGATGAACCAGGGATGGTCGGAGAATTCGATGATCTCGGGCAACGCGCCGTCGGGCGACATGCCGGAAAACCGCATTCCGGTCTTTTCCAGCCTGGGTTTGTAGTTGATGTTGACCTCGTAGCGGTGGCGGTGGCGCTCGCTGATCTCGGTCTTGCCGTAGATCTCGGCGACGCGGCTGCCGGGCAAAAGCTTCGCCGTATAAGCGCCGAGGCGCATGGTGCCACCCAAATCGCCGTTGACCTGGCGCTTTTCCAGCGCGTCGCCCTTCATCCATTCGGTCATGAGGCCGATCACCGGCTCGGCGCAGGCGCCGAACTCGGTCGAGCCCGCGCCGTTGAGGCCGGCGAGATGCCGCGCCGCCTCGATCACCGCCATCTGCATGCCGAAGCAGATGCCGAAATAAGGTACTTTCCGTTCCCGCGCGAACCTTGCCGCCTCGATCTTGCCCTCGGTGCCGCGTTCGCCGAAGCCGCCCGGAACCAGAATGCCGTTGACGCCTTCGAGATGCGTGACCGCGTCTTCCTGCTCGAAGATTTCCGAATCGAGCCAGTTGAGCTTGACCCCGACATTGTTGGATATCCCGCCATGGGCCAGCGCCTCGGCCAGCGATTTATAGCTGTCGGGCAGATGGGTGTATTTGCCCACCACGGCGATGGTGACCGCGCCTTCGGGCTTGCGGATGCGCGCCACGATCTCGCGCCAGCGCGTCAGATCGGGATCGCGCGCGTCGAGGCCGAAATGCCGGCACACCTCGCGGTCGAAGCCGTGGGCGTGATAGGCCACCGGCACCTGATAGATCGTATCGACGTCGAGCGCGGGGATGACACGCTCTTCCCTCAAATTGCAAAACTGGGCGATCTTCTTGCGCGCGCCTTCGGGGATTTCGCGGTCGCAGCGGCACAAGAGAATATCCGGCTGGATGCCCAGCGCCAGCAGCTCCTTGGCCGAATGCTGGGTCGGCTTGGTCTTCAATTCGCCGGCCGAGGGGATGAAAGGCACCAGCGTCAGATGCACGTACATGGCGCGGTCGCGGCCGAGCTCGTTGCCGAGCTGGCGGATGGCCTCGAGGAAAGGCAGGCTTTCGATGTCGCCCACCGTGCCGCCGATCTCGCACAGCACGAAATCCTCGCCGTTCAGATCGCCCTGGATCGCCTCCTTGATCGCGTCGGTCACGTGCGGG
>DATNMV010000282.1:0-3384 GCA_035602175.1 Allostellaceae bacterium | reverse complement strand
CGCTTCGCGGCAATATCCCGGCCGCGCCAGCACAGCGATCGGCAGCGTCGCGAAGATTTCGCGCCAATGCTCCCAATGCCGGATCTGCGCCAGATTGTCGGCGCCCATCAGCCAGATGAAATGCGTGCGCGGAAAGAGCGCGTGCAGCGCCTTGACCGTGTCGCGGGTGTATCGCGTGCCGAGCCGGGTTTCGAGATCGAGCACGCGGATGCGCGGATGATTGGCGAAGGCGGCCGCCGCCTTGAGCCGTTTGGCGAAGGGCGCCATGCCCTTGACCGGCTTCAACGGGTTCTGCTCGGCCACCAGCCACCACACCTCGTCGAGCTTGAGGCGTTTCAACGCCTCGATGCTGACATGGCGGTGGCCGTCATGGGCCGGGTTGAAGGAGCCGCCCAACAGGCCGACATAGCGGAAAGGCGGCTTGCCGATGCGAAGCGCGCGAGGGTTCAGGGGCGCACCTGGCCGTTTCCGCGCACGATATATTTGAAGCTGGTGAGCTGCTCCGCCCCGACCGGACCGCGCGGCGGCAGGCGGCCGGTCGATATGCCGATTTCGGCGCCCATGCCGAACTCGCCGCCGTCGGCGAACTGGGTCGAGGCGTTCAGCAGCACGATGGCGCTGTCGACCTTGTCCAGGAATACCTCGGCGGCGGCCTTGTCCTCGGTCACGATCGCGTCGGTGTGGTGCGAGCCGTAATGGTTGATGTGGCGGATGGCCTCGTCGAGCCCGTCGACCACCTTCACCGCCAGGATGGCGTCGAGATATTCGGTGAACCAGTCCTTCTCGGTGGCGGGCTTGGCCTGCTTGTCGAGCGCGCGCACGGCCTCGTCGCCGCGAATCTCGCAGCCGGCGTGGTGCAGCGCGGAGAGCAACGCGGGCAGGAGTTCCTGCGCCGCCGCGCGGTCGACCAGCAGGGTCTCGGCCGCTCCGCACACGCCGGTGCGCCGCATTTTGGCGTTCAAGACGATCTTGCGCGCCTTTTCCGGGTCAGCCTTGCTGCCGATATAGACGTGGCACACGCCCTCGAGATGGGCGATCACCGGCAGCCGGCTTTCGGTCTGTACCCGCTCGATCAGCTCGCGCCCGCCGCGCGGCACGATGACGTCGATCAGGTCGTTCATGGCCAGCATGTGGCCCACCGCCTCGCGCGCGCGGGTCGGCACCAGCTGCACCGCCGCCTTGGGCAGGCCCGACGCCTCGAGACCCTGCTCCAGCGCGTCGCCGATGGCGCGCGAGGAGTGAAAGCTTTCCGAGCCGCAGCGCAGGATCACGGCGTTGCCCGAACGAATGCACAGGCCGCCGGCGTCGGCGGTCACGTTGGGCCGCGATTCATAGATGATGCCGATGACGCCGAGCGGCACGCGCACGCGGGAGATGCGCAGGCCGTTGGGCCGCGTCCATTCCGCCAGCACGGTGCCGACCGGATCGGGGAAAGCCGCCAGCTCGTCGAGCCCGTGGGCCATGGCCTCGATGCGCCGGTCGTCGAGCATCAGCCGGTCGGTCATGGCGGATGTGGGCTTGTCGTTCTGCGCCAGTTCGAGATCGCGGTAATTGGCTTTGAGTATGGCGGCGTGCCCGGCGCGGAGCGCCGCCGCCGCGCGCTTCAAGGCCTCGCTGCGCTGCTCCGGCTTGGCGCCCGCCAGCGTGGCCGCGGCGCCGCGCGCCGCCAGGCCGAGCGCGCGCATCTCGGCTTCGAGCTTGCCGCTGGCCTTTTCCAGCGCCGTCATGTCAGTACCAGATCGTCGCGGTGGATCATCTCGTCGCGGCCACGGTAACCGAGGATGGCCTCGATTTCACCGCTTTTATGGCCGGCGATGGCGCGGGCGTCCTCGCTCGAATAGGCCGACAGGCCGCGCGCCAACTCCTTGCCGTCGGGGCCGCGCACCGACACCGCGTCGCCGCGCTCGAAGCTGCCTTCCACATGCGACACGCCGGCCGGCAACAGACTGGTGCCGCGCTTCAAGGCCGAAGCCGCGCCGCCATCCACCACCAGCGCGCCCGAGAGCTTGACCGCGCCCGCGATCCAACGCTTGCGCGCGGTCAAGGGCTCGGCCGAGGGGATGAACCAGGTGGCGCGCGCGCCCTGATCGATCGCGGCCAAGGCGTGCAGGCTCTCGCCTTTGGTGATTGCCATGCGGCAACCGGCGGCGAGCGCGATGCGCGCCGCGGCGAGCTTGGTCACCATGCCGCCCGAGCTCGATCCCGGCGGCGCGCTTCCGGCCATGGCCTCGATCGCGGCGGTTATCTCGCGCACTTCCACGACGTGCTGAGCCTTGGGATCGCGGCGCGGATCGGTGGTGTAAAGCCCGTCGATGTCGGAAAGCAGCACCAGCGTGTCGGCGCTGATCATCTGCGCGACGCGCGCGGCGAGGCGATCGTTGTCACCAAAACGGATTTCCGCGGTGGCAACGGTGTCGTTCTCGTTGATGACCGGAAGCGCCTTCAGCGCCAGCAATTGCTCGATGGTCGCGCGCGCGTTCAAGTGCCGGCGGCGCGCCTCGGTGTCGTCGGGGGTGAGCAGGATCTGCGCCACGGTGACGCCGTGGCGCGCGGCCACCTCTTGATAGGCGTGCGCCAGGCGCAGCTGCCCGGCCGAGGCCGCGGCCTGCTTCTCTTCCAGCTTGAGCGTGCCGGATGCCAATCCCAAGGGCCGCCGTCCCACCGCCACCGCGCCCGAGGTGACGATCAGCACCTGCTGGCCGCGCTTGCGGCAGGCGACCACGTCCTCGATCAGCGCTTCGAGCCAGGGGCGCCGGATTTCGCCGGTCGACTCATCGACCAGCAGCGCCGAGCCGATCTTAACGATCAGGCGGCGGGATGAAGCGACGGTCTCGCTCATGACGCTTCCGCCCCGGTCTCGGCGTGTTTCAAGGCGCGGGCCTCGGCCTTGCGCGTTTTGCGGATGATTTTCAGCAACGCCGCCATCGCTTCAGGCACGCCGTCGCCCGACACGCCCGACATCACCAGCGGCTCGCGGCCGCTGGCGCGTTTCAGTTCCTTGCGCTTCTTCACCATGTCCTTGGCATCGACCGCGTCGGATTTGTTGAGCGCGACGATCTCGGGCTTATCCGTGAGATTGGCGCCATAGGCTTCGAGCTCGCCGCGAATGGTTTTCCACGCGCCGGTCACATCGTCCAAGGTCGCGTCGACCAGATGCAGAATCACGGCGCAGCGTTCGACATGGCCGAGGAAGCGGTGGCCCAGCCCCACGCCCTCGCTCGCGCCCTCGATCAATCCGGGCAGGTCGGCGAGCACGAATTCCTCGTCGTGCACGCGCACCACGCCCAGCTGCGGCTTCAAGGTCGTAAAGGGATAATCGGCGATCTTCGGCTTGGCTTTCGAGACCGCGGCCAGCAGCGTCGATTTCCCGGCATTGGGCAGGCC
>DATNMV010000281.1:0-2602 GCA_035602175.1 Allostellaceae bacterium | reverse complement strand
TGGCGGCGCTCCGTTCGAGGGTGAACTGCCGGGCTTACGCATGAGTTTCCGGCTCGATCTGCCGGGGGCGATCCTGCTCGCCGCCGCGGCGCTGGTCTGGATCGCCGCCAGCGTCTTCGCCCGGGCGGATTGGATGGGCAGGCCGAACGCCGAACGCTTCGCCGTCTCGTGGCTGTTGACGATGGCCGGCAGTCTCGGGGTGTTCGTCGCCGCGGATCTTTTGACGTTCTACCTCGTCTATGCGCTGGTCAGCGTTCCAGCTTACTATCTTATCGCGGATGACGAAGACGCGGGGTCGAGCCGCGCCGGCGGCGTCTATCTGGCGTTCACGCTCATCGGCGAAGCGGTCCTCTTGATCGCTTTCGTCATGCTCGCCGCCGGCGAGCCGGGCGGCAGCCTCGACATCCGCGTCGTCGTCGCCGCGCTGCCGGCGTCGCCCTGGCGCGATGCGGCGCTCGCGCTCCTCATCCTCGGCTTTGGGATGAAGATTGCGCTCGCGCCGCTCAACGGCTGGATGCCGCTTGCCTATGCGGCGGCGCCAATTCCGGCCGCGGCCGTGCTGAGCGGCGCCGCCGTCAAGGCCGGCGTCATCGGATTGATCCGCTTTCTGCCGCTCGGCGCGGCCTTGCCGGGCTGGGGCGAGGCGCTCGCATGGGCTGGGTTCGTCTCCGCCTTCTACGGCGTCGCGATTGGCCTGACCCAGCGGGATCCGAAGACGATCCTCGCCTATTCGAGCATCAGCCAGATGGGCGTGATCGCCGCGGTCCTGGGGCTGGGCCTTGCCGGAGCCGATCAGAATGCGGCGTCGGACGCAGCCTTCTACGCGGCCAATCATGTGCTGGTGAAGGCTGCCCTGTTCCTGAGCGTCGGCGTCGCCGCTGCGCTCACCGGGCGGGGCCGGTCGCCGGCGCTGATCGTAGCCGCGGCGCTGGCCTTGAGCCTCGGCGGATTGCCGTTGACCGGCGGCGCGCTGGCCAAGCTCGCCGTCAAGGGGACCTTGGGCGACGGCGTAGCCGGAGCGGTGGCGGCGGCCTCCGCGGCCGCGACGACGGCTCTCATGCTCCATTTCTTCATCCGGCTCGCGCGATCGGATAACGACGGCAAGGCGGCGTCGCCCCAGCGTATCTTGTCGTGGCTCGCGCTTGCCTTCGCCTCCATGCTGGTTCCCTGGCTCATGTTTCCCGCCGTCGGCGGCGATCTCGTCGACGCGCTCGCAACGGCGACGCTGTGGGACGCGATCTGGCCGATGCTCATCGGCGCGGCGCTGGCCGCCGGGTTATGGGCCCTGGGCGAACCGCTCCCGCGCATTCCCGCCGGCGACATCGTCGTGGCGCAGGAAGCCGCCTTCCGCGCAAGCCTGCCTCCTCTCGGCGCTGCGTTCGAGCGCCTCGACTGGCGGCTGAGACAATGGCCGGCGGCGGGGCTCTCGCTGTTGACGATCGCGCTGGCTCTCGCGGCGGCGGGGTTCGCCAGCCGTTGAATTCCGCCGGTGCGGCCCGACGAGCAGACGGAGCCATCCGACGCCAGAGCGCTGGCGACAGCGAACAATATCCAAGCTGGACCCAACAAGATCCAAGCCGGGCGCAACAAAATCCAAGTCAGGCGCTGCAAAATCCAAGCCAAACGCAACAAAATCCAAATCAGCAATCGCCCAGTATCATGCGCTAAAATAGATGTTTTTCAATTGGTTATGACGAATTCCTCTCTTGATGCTTATGTTTCCTCCCGGCGTTTGCCGATACCGGGCCGCGATCCGACGACTGGGCGTAGGTATAGCACGGATTTCTGATTATCGCAAGATAATGCAGCCGGCTCGCTCAGGCTCCCGAGGGTTTAAGCGGAGGCCTTCTTGCCGCGCGGCCAGAAGGCGACGGCCAATCCGGCGATGGCCACGCCGGCCAGCATCAACAGCAACGAAGCCTGTTTGAGCCATGTCATCGCCGGAATGGAAAGCGCCATGGCGAGGCCGAGAAAACAGATCCTGAGCGAGAACAGGCTGATTCCGGCGAGAAAGGTCCCGAGCCCGAGCAACAGCATCAGCACCAGGCCGGCGGCCTGCACCGGCATCAATTGCTGAAAGCCTTGTAACAGCACGAGATTCATCGCGACGATAACCGCCGCCCAATGCGCGACCTGCGTCCAAACCAGCTTGAGCCGGCTCTCACGCTCCGGCACGTTCGGCCATCGCAGGAAGATGCACAAAAGCCCGGTGGCGATCGCCAGGAATTCCCAATAGCCGTTGATCGGGTGGCCGGAGAAATTGCTGTAGGCGACCCCGAATATCGCCAGCGCCAGCACAGCGAGGTAGGGCAGGTTGCGCAAAACAGTGCTCATCGAAAGGAATTTGTCCCGATGAGGTTCAAGCTCCGGTTCCGGCTCGGGAAAGTCAGCAGGGTCGGTCATCGGCAATCCAATTTGCGGCTCGAAGCCGAAACTCTTTGCCCTTTAGGCGGCCCGAGTCTATGCTCGATCGGCCAATCGCGTCCGATTTGACGCCTCGAAGGTCTCGGCGCGCGGACAAAATCAATAGTTGAACCTTTCCCTCGATTCCGGCGCATTCTCGTTGTGATCGAGCGCGCGCTCGCTGTTCCGATTCGTCCCG
>DATNMV010000280.1:0-3010 GCA_035602175.1 Allostellaceae bacterium | reverse complement strand
ATGCAATCCCGAAATGCCGGCCGCCTCTTCCAGCAAGCCGCGGCGGTCCGCCGGCCGCGCCGTGATGATCGCGCCGACGCGGCCTTGGCTGATCATGCCGCTCGAATGCGCGCCGGTCGCCACGTCGGCGAACAGCAGCTGCACGTCGCGCGCGCGCGCCTCGCGCCCGTTGATGCGGAAATCCGAGCCGACGCCGCGCTCGATGCGCCGCGCGATCTGGATTTCCTCAAATTCGCCGTAGGGCTGCGGCGCATCGTGCCGCGCGTTGTCGAGATGGAGCATCACCTCGGCGACGTTGCGCGCGGGACGCGACGAGGTGCCGGCGAAGATGACGTCATCCATCTCGCCGCCGCGCAGCCGCTTGGCCGAGGTCTCGCCCATCACCCAGCGCAGCGCCTCGACCAGGTTCGATTTGCCGCAGCCGTTGGGGCCGACGATTCCGGTCAGGCCGGCCTCGATCACGAGCTCGGTCGGATCGACGAAGGACTTGAAGCCGCTGAGACGGAGTTTTGAAAAATACACGGGCGCCGGGTTTCGCTTAGCTGCGGGACGGGAGTGTGCCGAACCACTGCCGGATCCGGTCGAGCATGCCCCGATCCGACGCTACGGCGATGCCGCCGGCATTCGGGTCGAAGGCCAAATATTTGACGAAATCGGCATAGGGCAGGTCGCCCACCACCTTCTTGCCGTTGACGAAGAAGGTGGGCGTCGATTCGATGCCGAAGCGGTTGCGCGCGTCGTACTGCGCGGCGATGATGGCGTCGGTCAGCTTCTGGTTGCCGGTGCAGGCGTTGAAATCCTGCTGGCTCATGCCGGCGATCTTGGCCAGATGCGCCAGCGCCGCCTTGTAATCGCCGGCCGTGGCCCAGTCGCGCTGGTTCGAAAACAGCGCATCGATGAAGCCGGAATAGCGCTCGGGCGGCAGGCAACGCGCCACCACCGCCGCGGTCATCGCCTCCTGGTCGAGCGGATAATCGCGATAGACCAGCTTGGCCTTGCCGGTGTCGATCCAATCCTTCTTCACCTGGGGCAAGGTCACCTGGTCGAAGGTGGCGCAATGCGGGCAGGTGAGCGAGAAATACTCGAAGATGGTGATCGGCGCGTCGGCCTTGCCCAGCACGCGGTCGTCGGGCTGGAGCTGCGGCATGTCGGCGGCCTGCGCCGCGCCGCCGGCGAGCATGGCCCAGCTTAGGGCGGCGGCGACCAGCCAAATCTTGCGCATGCGACACTCTGTCCGTTTCGGGTCGGGAGGATGCTAGGGCGAGACTTCGGGCAATTCAAGCGGAGCGCCGCGCGAGTCGCCGCTCAGGATTTGCCGGAACCGATCACCGCTTCGCCAAGGCGCCGCAACGCGTCGCGCAAACCGGGATCTTCGATGTCGGCGAGACGGCGGTCGAGCGAACGGCGCTCGTTTTCGCCGAGCGTCCGGGGCGAAGGCCTCGCCGCCGGGCCGCGCGGCAGCGGTCCCTGCGTCAGCGCCAGCCGCGCCACCGCGCGATAGCCAAAAAAGGCGTTGATGCGCTCGAGAATCTGCGGCTCGCGGTGCTGCGCCTCGAGCGCGAAGCCGGGTTCGACCCGGACCCGCAAAGTGCCGTCGCGCCTGCCGCCGCGCGCGAAGCTGATCCGCTCCGGCGCCATGTGCCGCGCCAGGCTTTCGCCCATCACCGCCGGCCATTGGGCGATGAGCTGGGCCTCGGAAAAGCCGCGCTTGCCCAGCACCGGTGCCGCGACGCGCGGCAGCGTCGCGGCCAGCGCGCGCATGCCGCCATAGCGCTTGTTTTGCGGCCCGTCTTTCGCCGGCTTGTCGTTCATAGGCGGCCGCCTTCTGGCCTCGCGGCTGGGTGCATGGCATAGGATAGGCCGTGGCCAAGTCCCCGTCGATTCCCGCTTCGCCTTCCGCCGCGGTCGAACTGCCTGCGCTGCTGCTTGTCTGGTACGACCGCCACCGCCGCGTCCTGCCCTGGCGCGCCAAGCCGGGCGAGACGCAGGATCCCTACCGCGTCTGGCTGTCCGAGATCATGTTGCAGCAGACCACGGTCGCCGCCGTCGGGCCCTATTTCCTCCGTTTCCTCGAGCGCTGGCCCGACGTGAATTCGCTGGCGCGCGCGCCCTTGGACGACGTGCTCCATGCCTGGCAGGGGCTGGGCTATTACGCGCGGGCGCGCAACCTCCATGCCTGCGCCCGCGAAGTAGCCGCGCGCCTGGGCGGCCGTTTCCCCGAGGACGAGGCGGGGCTGATCGCGCTGCCCGGCATCGGCGCCTATACCGCGGCGGCGATATCTGCCATCGCCTTCGATCGCCGGGCCTCGGCGCTCGACGGCAATGGCGAGCGCGTCATCGCCCGGCTTTATGCGGTGAAGACGCCGCTTCCCGCCGCCAAGCCCGAGCTGCGCCGCCTGGCGGCGCGTCTTGTGCCGGAATCCCGTCCCGGCGATTACGCCCAGGCGCTGATGGATCTGGGCGCGGCGGTGTGTTCGCCGGTGAAACCCAAATGCGCGCTGTGCCCGTGGCGGAAATTCTGCCGGGCGCGGATCGCGGGGATATCCGCAAGCCTGCCGGTTCGGGCGGCGAAGAAGCCCAAGCCCCAACGGCACGGTGTGGCCTTCTGGGCGGTGCGGCCCGACGGCGCGGTGCTGCTGCGCCGCCGGCCGGAACGGGGCCTGCTCGGCGGCATGATCGAAGTGCCTTCGACATCCTGGCGGGCGCGGCCCTGGCGCGAGAAGGAAGCGGTCGAAGCCGCGCCCTGCCGCGCGCGCTGGCGGCGCTTGCCGGGCATTGTGCGGCACAGCTTCACGCACTTTGATCTCGACCTGACGGTCATGGCGGGTGCGGTGGATCGCCGCGCCAAACCCGGCGGCCCCAAGACCGGCGGGCTATGGGTTCCGCCCGGCCGGATCAAGGACCAGGCGCTGCCTAGTCTGATGAAGAAGGTGATCGCGCATGCCCGCTCCGGCGGGCAGTGAGGCGTCACTAGCGCGTGGCGTTCATTGCCCGGCGTCGGCGCGGAATT
>DATNMV010000279.1:0-3578 GCA_035602175.1 Allostellaceae bacterium | reverse complement strand
GCCGGGCTGTTCGGCTATCTGGGCTACGGCGTGGTCAAGCTGGTGGAGAAACTGCCGGACAAGAACCTGGACACGCTCGGCATTCCCGACGGCATGTTCCTGCGACCATCGATCGTCTGCATCTTCGACAATATCGCCGACCGCATCGCCGTGGTAACGCCGGCGTGGCCGGAAAAATCGGTCTCGGCCCAGGCCGCTTATGACGCGGCGCGGGCCCGGCTCGCCGACACGCTGGCCGAGTTCGAACGCTCGCTTCCCCAGCGCCGCGAAGCCGCCGAAGCGACGCAGGAATTGCCGCCGCCGCAGGCCAATATGAGCCGCGCGCAATGTTTGGACATGATCGAGCAGGCCAAGGAATACATCCGCGCCGGCGAGATTTTCCAGGTCGTGCCCTCGATGCGGCTGTCGGTGCCGTTCAAGCTGCCGCCTTTCGCGCTCTACCGCGCGTTGCGGCGCCTCAACCCCTCGCCTTTCCTGTTCTTCCTCGATTACGGCGCGTTCGCGGTGGTGGGATCGAGCCCGGAAATCCTGGTGCGGCTCAGGGACGGCAAGGTGACCATACGCCCGCTGGCCGGCACGCGGCGGCGCGGCAAGGACGCCGAGGAAGATAAGAGTTTGGCCGAGGAATTGCTGGCCGACCCCAAGGAGCGCGCCGAGCATCTGATGCTGCTCGATCTCGCGCGCAACGACGTCGGCCGCGTCGCCAAGATCGGCACGGTGCATGTGGTCGAGCAGTTCGTCATCGAGCGCTACAGCCATGTCATGCATATCTCCTCGCATGTCGAAGGCCGGATCGATCCCAAATACCAGGCGATCGACGCGCTGCTCGCGGGATTTCCCGCCGGCACGCTTTCCGGCGCGCCTAAGGTCCGGGCGATGGAGATCATCGACGAGCTCGAAACCGAGAAGCGCAATCTCTATGGCGGCGGCATCGGTTATTTCGCCGGCGACGGCAGCATGGACACCTGCATCGTGCTGCGCACCGCCATCGTCAAGGACGGCCGCATGGTGGTCCAGGCCGGCTGCGGCGTGGTGGCCGACAGCGACCCGGCCAAGGAGCACCAGGAGATATTGGACAAGGCCCGTGCCTTGTTCCGTGCCGCCGAGGAAGCGGTGAGCTTCGCGCGCAATTAAGCGCTAGACCGCCTTGGCTTTTTCCGCCGCGAATTCCGGCATGATCTCGCGTGCGAAGGTTTCGAGCGTACCGATCGTCGGGTTGGGCGCCACCAGCAGAATGTGCTCGACCCCGCCGGCTTCGAGCCGCTTGAGGTGTTCGATAATCTCCCGGGGCGTGCCCAAGAGCGGCGCGTCGTCGATCTCCTCAGCGGCGCCGGTGAACTTGCTCGGGTCGGTGTAACGGTCGGATCCCTTGCCGCGCGCCAGCGAACCCACGGTCTTCAGCACCTGCTGGCGCTGCGCCAGCGCCGCCGGCCGCTCGGCCTCGGAGGCCAGAATCTGCAGGCCGCGCGTCGCGCCCACCATGAGCGGATCGTAGCGCCGCCCGACGCGTTTGCATTCGTCGCGGAACAGCGCCACGCGCTCGATGGTGAGGTCGGTCGAGCCGATCTGATCCAGCAGCAGATTGTAGCCCTCGCGCGCCGCGCGCCGGATCGATTCCTCGCTGCCGGCGCCGAGCCAGAACGGCGGATGCGGGCGCTGCACCGGCGCGGGCTCGACAACCACGTTCTCGAAATTCCAGCGCTTGCCGTGGTGAGAAAAGCGACTCTCGCTGGTCCACGCCTTGCGGATGACCGTCATCGCCTCGTCGAAGCGCTCGGTCGCCTCGGACTGCGGGATACAGAAACCGGCGAATTCGTAATCGCGGTAGCCCTTGCCGACGCCGAAATCGAGCCGCCCGTTCGACAACAAATCGAGCGTCGCCGCCTGTTCGGCAATCAGCACCGGATTGTGCCAGGGCAGCACGACCACCGCGGTGCCGAGGCGGATGCGTTTGGTGCGGGCGGCGAGATAGCTCAGCAGCGCGAGCGAGGCCGAGACCTGGGCGTGGCCGGTGAAATGGTGCTCGACGATGAAGACGCTGTGGAAACCCAGCCGCTCGGCGGCGCAGACATAGTCGATGTACTCGGCATAACCGTGGCTGTCGCCGCTCGGACCGCCGCGCGCCGCTCGCGCCCCGCCGAAAAGACCGAACCGCATCGCCCGAATCCTCCCTAGGGTTGATTCGCCTGCGCGAAGGGATAACGCAGCGTGCCGGTCTTGAACTGCGGCGGATAGAGGATGACCTGCGTGCCCGGATGCGTGAATTGCTCGATGTCGTTGCCCTTCACGTTCTGGTACTGGATGGTGAGCATGCGCGGCCGCGCCCATTCGCCGTCGGGGCCGAACTTGACCTGGCCGACGATGGTCTCGAAGGCGTTGTTGTGGATGATCTCAGCGATCTTCGCTTGGTCGAGCGATCCGGCCTTGGTGATCGCCTGGGCCAGGATATCGGCCGCGGCGTAGGTGAAGGGCGGGATGTAGTAGCCGAGCGGGTCGGTGCCGGCGTCCTTGGCGCGCGCCTGGTACTTGGCGAGGAACGCGTCGATGCCCGGGAAATTCATCGTCTTCTCATGGACGAAGAGCTCGTAACAGACGATGCCGTTGAGCGCCTCGCCGAGCTTCGCCTTGATGGCGCCGGCCTGCAGCCCGACCATGCCGCCGCCGAGCATCTTGGGCGAGAGATTCACCTCCTTGGCCGCGGCCAGCAGCCCGACCGTGTCGGCGGGATAGGAGCCGAAATAGACCAGATCGGGATTGGATGCCTTGATGGCCCGCACCACCGGCATGTAGTCGACCGTCGTGGGCGGATAGCTCTGGTCGTAGACGATCTTCAGCCCGAGCCGTTTGGCGTTGGCGCGCGCGCCTTCGAGCACCGCGCGCGCAAATTCCGCGTCGGCGCCGACCAGCGCCACGCTCTTCGGCTTCGGGTTCATCGTCATGGCGGCTTCGAAATAGCCGCGCGAGATCGAATCCCGCCCGTCGGGCCCGTAGGGCATGATCTGGAAGTAGCGGTCGTATTGGAAATGGTCGTTCACCGCGATGGCGAAGGTGTTCATCAGCACCATCTTGTGCTCGATCACCGTCGGCATCGCCGGGGTGCTGATGTTGGTGCCCTGGGCAAACAGCAGATCGACATGGTCGACGTCGACGAGCTTGGTGTAGATGCCGGGCACCAGCGACGGGTTGCTCTGGTCGTCGTAATAGACGAGCTCGACCGGCCGGCCGAGCAGACCGCCTTTGGCGTTGACGTCGTCGCGCCAGATTTCGAGCGCGACGATCATCTGCTTGCCGTTGACGGCGAGCGGCCCGGTCATCTCGGCCGAGAGGCCGAGCTTGATCGGATCGCCCGATTGCGCGCCGGCGCTCCCGGCTCCGGCGAGGATCGCAAGCGCCGCAAGCGCGGCCAAAACCGTCCTGATAGAATTACGCATGGTCCCTCCCTTGGGGGCGTCTCGCGCGCCCTTTTCCCGAGCATAGCGCAACCATCGTGCGGCGCGCGAGCGGGTCGGTTGCCGGAGCGCCGGACTAGCCCGCGCCATGCCACAGGGCGAAGGCGCGCGCCAGGAACAGCGCGCCCA
>DATNMV010000278.1:0-7095 GCA_035602175.1 Allostellaceae bacterium | reverse complement strand
GACTTGTCCGAAGAGCAGGTTAAAGAGCCGAAAAAGCATCACGGCCCGACCGCATCGACCATTTCGTCCTGACGGTCAAGGACATCGAAGCGAGCTGCCGGTTCTATGAGCGCGTTCTCGGCCTGCGCCGGGTCGATTTCGACGGCAGGGTCGCGCTCCATTTCGGCGGGCAGAAGATCAACCTGCACCGGGCGGGGCATGAATTCGAACCCAAGGCGAGGCGACCCGCGCCCGGATCCGGCGATTTCTGCCTGATCGCTCTAACGCCGCTCGACGCGGTGATCGCCCATCTCAAAACCTGCGGCGTCGCCATCGAGCTCGGCCCGGTGCCGAAGACCGGCGCGCGCGGGCCAATGCGCTCGGTCTATTTTCGCGATCCCGACGGCAATCTGGTCGAGGTGTCGAACTACGGCGCTGCGCCGTGAAGGCGCGCGGATCGGAAGCTCAGCGGGCGTAATCGGCGGCGGCGGTCTGGTCGCGGCGCTGCCCGGCGCCGAGCGCGTTGAACACCGGCGTCAGCACCGCCGACACCGCGAAATTCAGGATCACGGTGTAGAGCGCGATATAGCCGGGGAAGGTCCAGCCGCCGAACGCCAGCGGATATGTGGCGGTGAAGTTCATCGCCACGAACAGCCAGCCGCCCACCGCCGTGCCGGCCGTCCAGCCGCAGAGCAAGGCCCAATGGTTGAACCAGCGGGTATAGAGGCCGATGATCACCGCCGGGAAGGTCTGCACCATCAGGATACCGCCGAGCAGCTGGAAATAGATCGCGTATTGCGTCGGGATGAACAGGATGAACAGCAGCGCGCCGAACTTGACGATCAGCGACACCCATTTCGCCATCTGCGATTCCTGGCGGTCGGTGCAGCGCGGATTAATGAATTCCTTGTAGATGCTGCGGGTGAAGAGATTGGCCGCGGCGATCGACATGATCGCCGCCGGCACCAGCGCGCCGATGCCAATGGCGGCAAAGGCGATGCCGACGAACCAGGACGGGAACGCCCAGATGAAGAGCGCCGGCACGGCGAA
The DNA here is from genome assembly GCA_035602175.1 of Allostellaceae bacterium. Lineage (GTDB taxonomy): Bacteria > Pseudomonadota > Alphaproteobacteria > ATCC43930 > CGMCC-115725 > REEB95. Next base: position 6,066 of record DATNMV010000278.1, on the reverse strand, counting down.
ATTGCCCTTGAACTGGGCGAAGCCGCCGGCGAATTGCGGCATGGTCGCGACCCCGGCGGCGAGCGCCATGAACCCGAGCAGAGCCAGCAAACCCAGCACGAAGGAATAGGCCGGCAGCAGCGCCGCGTTGCGACGAACGGCGTGGCCGCTCGACGCGCTCAACACGCCGGTGATCGAATGCGGATAGAGGAACAGCGCCATGCCCGAGCCGACCGCCAGCGTCACATAGACGCCGTAGGCGCCGGTGGTGTTGGCGCCGGGCGCCGCCAGCAGCAATTTCTGCGCCGGCACCGCGGCGAAGATCTTGCCGAAACCGCCCAGCTCGATCGGAATCACGATCACCGCGACAATCACCATGGTGTAGACCAGGATGTCCTTGACGATGGCGATGGCCGCCGGAGCCCTGAGCCCGCTGGAATAGGTGAAGGCGGCGAGAATGACGAAGGCGATGAACAGGGGCACATCGGCGACGGCGCCCGCTCCCTGGATGCCGAGCGCGCCGATCACCACCTGCAAGCCCACCAGCTGCAAGGCGATATAGGGCATCGTGGCGACGATGCCGGTGACGCTCATGGCCAGCGCCAGCCACGGATTGCCAAAGCGGCCGCGCACGAAATCGGCCGCGGTGACGTAGCCGTGCTTGTGCGACACTTTCCACAGCCGCGGGAACACCAGGAACACGAAGGGGTAGACGATGATGGTGTAGGGCACGGCGAAGAAGGCGATGGCGCCGGCGCCGAAGGCGAGGGCGGGCACGGCGATGAAGGTATAGGCGGTATAGAGATCGCCGCCGATCAGGAACCAGGTGACCAGCGTGCCGAAGCGCCTTCCGCCCAGTCCCCATTCGTCCAGCAGATCGAGATCGCCCTTGCGCCAATGCGCGGCGGCGAAACCCAGCCAGGTGATGAAGCCGAACAGCACCACGAAGATCGTCAACGCAACCCAATTCACTTCAGCCAAGGCACTCCCCCAAACGTGAAACGCGCGCGGCTACTCGGTCGCGAAATAGACGATCGCCGTCAGCCCGGCGCCGAGCAGGATCCACAGCAGCTGATACCAGTAGAAGAACGGCATGCCGATGAAAGACGGCTCCGCCACGTTGTAGAACGGAACCCACAGCGCCGCGACGAACTGGACCAGCAGCAGCAGGTACCACCAACTCCACCCGTTATTTTTCTTTTTCTCCGGCATTTCGTCTCCCCTCCGGTCGAAGGCGCGAATTCTGGCGCTTTGTCCCGTCACCGTCAAGCCGACGGAGAAATCCCAGAAGCCGCGTTATAAAGCGGAGTCGAACGCAGGACCGCTGTCGGATCAGACGCTCGTGCCGTGAAAACGCGCATATTCGATCTTGGGGCAATGGTTCATCACGACTTGAAGCCCGGCCGCCTCGGCCTTTTTCGCGGCCTGGTCGTTGCGCACGCCGAGCTGCATCCACACCACCTTGGCGCCTTTCCCGATGGCTTCGTCGACGACGGGCCCGGTCTCCTCGCTGCGCCGGAAGATGTCGACCATGTCGATCGCGCCGGGAATGTCGGCGAGGCTCGGATAGACCTTCTCGCCGAGAATTTCCGACACGGACGCCAGCGGATTGACCGGAATGACGCGATAACCCCGGCATTGGAGATATTGCATCACCACGTGGCTCGGCCGGTTCGGCTTTTCGCTGGCGCCGACCATGGCGATGGTTTTGACGCGCTCGAGAATGCCACGCAGGTAATCGTCGCTGTAGGAATCGTGGTTCAACGGTTCTCCCATTTGGGCGCACGCTTCTGCAGGAAGGCGTCGATGCCTTCCTCGGCGTCACGCGCCAGCATGTTGGTGGTCATCACCTGGCTGGCATAGTCGTAGGCCTCGGCCAGGCCGAGCTCGGCCTGGCGGTAGAACGCCTGCTTGCCGATCTTCACCACCAACGGCGACTTGCCGGCGATCTGCCCGGCGAGCGCGGCCACTTCGTCCGCGAGCTTGCTTTCCGGCACGACGCGGTTGACCAGCCCCCAGTCGCGCGCCTGTTGCGCGTCGATCATCTCGCCGGTAAGCAGCATCTCCATCGCCTTTTTGCGCGGCACCGCGCGCGACAGCGCCACCATCGGCGTCGAACAGAACAGGCCGATATTCACGCCCGGCGTGGCGAAGCGCGCGCCTTCCGCCGCCACCGCCAGATCGCAGGAGGCCACGAGCTGGCAGCCCGCCGCGGTGGCGACGCCGTGCACCTGGGCGATCACCGGCTTGGGGAGATTCACGATCGAGAGCATGAGTTTGGCGTTTTGCGCGAAGACGCGTTCATAATATTGGCGGCCGGGATTGGCGCGTATCTCGCGCAGATCGTGGCCGGCGCAGAACACGGGCCCGTTGGCGGATATCACCACCACTTTCGCCGTCTCGTCCTTGGCGATGTCGTCGAGCGACTGCTGCAGCTCGCCCAGCAGCGCCACGGAAAGCGCGTTGCGCGCCGCCGGACGATTGAGGATGAGTCGGACGATGCCGTTCGCCGCATTTTTCAGCAGGATCGGCTCGCGGGATTCCGAACCGCCTTCGGGCTTTTCGCGCGCGTACATCTCGCCCTCCTTGGCTTTCCCCAGCCTCATCTCAACGCTTTAAATCCCGGCGATCAACGGAATTTATGCGGCAGCGCAGCAAGCGCATTCGGCCGGCGCACCTTGCCTTGTCCATAAGACCGACATGTCTTATAGCTTAAGGCAAGTCCCGCATTTTCCGGGGATATGGATTTTATAAAGTAGGGGGAGGATCTCATGAACCGTCTATTTCGTTTTGCGGCCGCGGCGCTGCTGCTGGCCGCGCCGGCCGTTTTGGCGTCTTCGGCGCGGGCCCAGGACAGCATCACCATTGGCTTCACCGTCTCGCAGACCGGCGCGCTCAACGTGGATTCCCTGGCGCAGCTGCGCGGCTTCGAGATGTGGCGCGACGACGTGAACGCCGCCGGCGGCATCAAGTCGGGCGGCAAAACCTACCTGGTGAAGTTCGTCAGCTACGACGACCAATCGCAGGGCGCCCGGGTGCAGCAGCTCTACACGCAGCTCATCGTGCAGGACAAGGCGCAGTTCCTGTTCAGCCCGTATTCCTCGGGCCTGGTCGCCACCGCGACCATCATCTCCGAGCAATATGGCGTGTTGATGATGAGCATCGGCGGCGCCGAGGGCAAAACCTATACGCTCGGCAACAAATATCTTTTCCAGACCTACACCCCCGCCGACCACTATCTGACCGGCGCGCTGCAAGCGCTCAAGCTGAAGAAGCCGGGCGCCACCATCGCGCTGGTCTATTCCGACGATCCGTTCTCCAAGGCGGTCGCCGAGGCGACGCGCGACCAGGCGGCGGCGATGGGCCTCAAGATCGTGCTCGACGAATCCTATCCGCCCGACCAGACGGATTTCAGCGCCATCATCAACAAGATCGTCTCGGCCAAGCCCGACGCGCTTTTGGGCGGCGGCCATTATCCCGACGGCGCGACCCTGGCGCGGCAGATTCACGATCAGAACGCCAAGATCAAATGGGTGACGCTGCTGGTCGCGCCCGACAGTGCTCAATTCGCCACGCTCGGTCCGGCCGCGCTCGGCATCTCGGTGCCCTCGCAATGGGCGCCGCAGGTGACCTACAAGCCCGATTTCGGCCCGACCTCGGCTGTGTTCGCGCAGCGCTTCCAGGATAAATACAACACGCCCGCGGACTACCATTCGGCGGGCGGCTATGCTGGCGGGCTGATCTTCCAGCACGCCATCGAGCAGGCGGGCTCGATCGATCCCGACAAGGTGGCGGCGGCGCTCAACGCCATGAGCGTGACGACGCTGTTCGGCCCGTGCAAATTCTCGACCGATCCGGCGAGTCACGGCCTGCAACTGGCGCATCAGATGGTGTTGACGCAGTGGCAGATGAAGGACGGCCAGCTCGCGAAGCCAGTGATCTGGCCGGCGACGGCGGCGACGGCGCCGATCCTTTACCCGATCCACTGAACGCGAGGGGAGGGAGCGCCAAGGCTCCCTCCCGCGCCGGCCTGCCATGTTCGGAATATTCGCCTCCATCGTCGACGGCCTGCTGATCGGCTCGGTCTACGGCATGGCCGCGATGGGCTTGACGCTCATCTGGGGCGTGATGAACGTCGTCAACCTCACCCACGGCGCGATGATCGTCGCCGGAATGTTCGCGTTGTTTCTCATCAGCGGCCAGCTCGGCATTTCGCCCTACACCGCGGTGCCGCCGGTGGCGGTGATCGGATTCGGCGCCGGCGTGGTGATTTATTGGCTGTCGGTGCACCGCATGATCGGACGGCCGCCGTTGATGAGCCTGCTCTCGACATTCTCGGTCAACATGGTGCTGATCGGGCTCGGCACCGCGTTGTGGGGCACGGCCCTGTTCAATATCGAGGTGTCGCTGCCCGGCATCAGCCTCGGCGATTACACTTTCCCGGGAACTCATCTGATGGCGGCGGCGCTCACCGGAATCATCGCCGTGTTGCTGTTTCTGTTCCTGCAGAAGACGCGTTCGGGCAAGGCGATCCGCGCCGTCGCCGGCAATCGCGAAGCGGCGGAACTGGTCGGCATCCCGACCACGCGCGTGCTGGCGCTCGCCTTCGGCCTCGGCGTCGCGCTCGCCTGCGTCTCCGGCGCGCTCATCGCCACCATGTTTCCCTTCACCGTGCTCTCGGGCAACGCTTACCAGCTCAAAAGCTTCGTCGTCACCATTCTGGGCGGCCTGGGCAACCCGGCGGGCGCGTTCCTGGGCGGCATCGCGCTCGGCTTGATCGAGGGACTGGCGACGCCCTTCATGCCGGTTAGCTGGACCTCGATCATCGAATTCGTGGTGTTCGTCCTCGTCCTGATTGCCTTCCCGCGCGGCTTGTTCAATTTTACCTTCCGGCGTTCGTGATCCCGGCCGTCCAAAGGCTCCCATGGCTCCCTTGAATTTTATCCGGCAGCCCTTCTTTTGGGTGATCGTCGCCGTAACCGCGGCCTTCGTCGCGCTGCCGCTCTGGCACTACGACGTGGGTTGGCGCGAGAGCCTGGTGCTGGCCGCCGTCTACATCATCCTGGCCAGCAATCTGAACCTGATGATCGGCTATGCCGGTTACGTCAATTTCGGCAGCATCGTGTTCTTCGGCCTCGGCGGCTACATCGGCGTTTCCCTCATCACCGACTACGGCTGGCCGCCGGCCTTGGCCGCGCTCGCCGCAGGATTGGTGGTGAGCGCCTTGGCGCTGGTCCTCGGCCTCGGCATCCTGCGGCTGCACGGGTTCTACTTCGCGCTCGCCACCATCGGCGTCAACCAGGCGGTGCAGGCCTTCGTCTCGAATTTCAAGCCCTGGGGCGGCGCCAGCGGCATCTACATCTCGATCAGCGCCTATCAGGTGCTGGGCGGCCCGCGACAGGCGCTGTGGACGATCTATTTTCTGCTGGTCGGCGTGATGGCGCTGTCGCTGCTGCTGAGCTACGGCATCAAGACCTCGAAATTCGGTTTGGGGCTGCTCGCCATCGGCCAGAACGAGAGCGCGGCATCGGTGCTGGGCGTGCCGACGCCGCTCTACAAGGCCTTGGCCTACAGCGTCTCGGCCTTCCTGCCGGCGGTTGCCGGCTGTCTTTATTTCTTCAAGAGCGCCTTCGTCCAGCCGGTCGACGCCTTCGATCTGGGTTTCTCGACCGAGGCGGTGGTGATGGTCATGCTCGGCGGCCAGGGCACCGTCGCGGGACCGGTGATCGGCGCGTTCCTGTATGAGGAGCTGCGCGGCTGGCTGCTGACCTCGGCCACCTTCTCCAATTTCCAGCTCGTCATCGCCGGTGTGATCCTGCTGATCATCGTCACCTTCGCCCCCGGCGGTCTGATGGGATTGCTGCGCCGCCTATGGCCCAAGACGCGGAAAATACTCGAATGAGCGCGCTGCTCGAGATCGACAATCTGAGCCTGCGCTTCGGCGGGGTGCGCGCGGTGCAGGGCTTGAGCTTCACCGTGAACGAGCGGGAGATTCTCGGCCTGATCGGCCCGAACGGCGCCGGCAAATCCACCGTCTTCAACCTGATCGACGGAATCTATCCGCCCGACGAAGGCCGCGTGCTGTTC
>DATNMV010000277.1:0-3081 GCA_035602175.1 Allostellaceae bacterium | reverse complement strand
GCATGGCGGTGCTGCGGCCCTTGAAGATCGTGATCGAGAACTATCCCGAGGGCAAAAGCGAGGAGCTGGACGCCGCCAACCATCCGGACAACCCGGCGGCGGGTTCGCGCAAAATCCCGTTCGCGCGCGAGCTTTACGTCGAGCGCGAGGATTTCATGGAAAACCCGCCCAAGAAATTCTTCCGCCTGTCGCCGGGAAAAGAGGTGCGGCTGCGCTACGCCTATTTCATCACCTGCCAGAGCGTGGTGAAAAATGCCGCCGGCGAAGTGACAGAATTGCGCTGCACCTACGACCCCGCGACCAAGGGCGGCAACGCGCCCGACAGCCGCAAGGTGCAGGCGACGCTGCATTGGGTAGCGGCAAAACAATCGGTTGCGGCGGAAGTGCGCATCTACAATCCGCTGTTTACCCGGCCCGATCCCGGAGCCGGCGGCGATTTTCTGGCCGATCTCAACCCGAATTCGCTCGAAGTCCTGGCCGAGGCGCGGCTCGAGCCCGAACTCGCCAAGGTGAAGCCGGGTGAGGTGGTGCAGTTCGAACGCCAGGGCTATTTCTGCGCCGACAACGATTCAACGCCGAGCAAGCCGGTCTTCAACCGCACCGTCGCTTTGCGCGACAGCTATGCGAAGGCGTGAGCCGCGGTCTCTTCCGTCGGCTTCGATGCGCGCTTAGATTAGAGCCATGATCCCGTTCTCGGTGCTCGACCTCTCGCCGATCGTCGAAGGCGGCGACGCTGGCCAGGCGTTGCGCAACACGCTCGACCTGGCGCGGCACGCCGAGGCGCTGGGCTATCGCCGCTACTGGCTGGCCGAGCATCACAATATGCCGGGCATCGCCAGCGCCGCCACGGCGGTGGTGATCGGCCAGGTGGCGCAGGCGACCGCGTCCATCCGCGTCGGCGCCGGCGGTATCATGCTGCCCAACCACGCGCCGCTGGTGATCGCCGAGCAGTTCGGCACGCTGGCCGCGCTTTTTCCCGGCCGCATCGATCTCGGCCTCGGCCGCGCGCCGGGGACTGACCCCGTGACGTCCCAAGCCTTGCGCCGCACGCTCGACAGCGACGCCGAGAACTTTCCCCAGGACGTGGTCGAACTGATGGGATATTTCCGCGCCGTGGAGCCCGGCCAGCGCGTGCGCGCGGTGCCGGGCGCGGGGCTGGCGGTGCCGGTGTGGATCCTGGGCTCGAGCCTCTACGGCGCGCAGCTCGCCGCCATGCTGGGATTGCCCTTCGCCTTCGCCTCGCATTTCGCGCCGGAGCAGCTGATGGACGCGCTCGCGATCTATCGTGCGCGCTTCAAGCCCTCGGCCGAGCTCGCCAAGCCCTATGTCATGTGCGGGTTGATGGTGATCGCCGCCGACAGCGATGAAGCGGCACGGCGGTTGTTCACCTCGCAGCAGCTTGCCTTTATCAGCCTGCGCACGGGAAATCCCATCGCGCTGCCGGCGCCGGTCGACGACGTCGCCAGTCGCATCGATCCACGTCTCCGGCCGTTGCTTGATGAGGTGATCGCGCGGACATTGGTGGGCTCGCCCGCGAGCGTGCGCGACGGCATAGCCGCCTTCATCCGCCAAACCGGCGCGGACGAGCTGATGATCCCGACGCCGGTTTTCGACCACCAGGCGCGAATTCACTCCTACGAAATCGTGGCGCGGCTGCGCGACGAAATGGCCCGGCAGGGGCCCAGCGCCTGATATCGGCGGCGTGGCGAGGCCCAGCCCCGGCGCCATCCATACCCCGATGTTCGGCACCCTTGCATCGTGCGAAGTTGACAGCGGATGCAGGGAATTGCTTAACCATGCGGGTCCATGGTGACAGATCGCCGCGCTTCGGCGCGGCCTCCATAAGGCGCAAAGAGAGATCATGCCCGACGGTTCGGCGGGTCGGCTGGATATCCGGGAGGCGCGGTTGCGCCGGCTCTACCGCGATTGGAATTCGTGGCGCCACGGCCGCACCTTCCCTTCGCGCGCCGATTTCGATCCGCTCGATCTCAAATACATCCTCGGCGATCTGACGCTCATCGATGTGCTGCGCGATCCACCGCGCTACGTCTTCCGCCTCCACGCCACCAAGAACGTCGATCGTCTCGGCGCCGACCTGACCGGCAAGGAGCTCGCATGGATGCCGGGTGCCGAATTGCGCGACACCGTTCGCGCCCATTACGAACGCGTCGTCACCACCCGTGCGCCGGTGGTGCAGCGCCGCGATGGCCTGCTCAGCGAGGGCCGTCCATGGATCTACGAGATCCTGGTGCTGCCGCTGGCGGCGGATGGCGAGACCATCGACATGCTGATGGCTGCTCTGGTTTGGAACGGGCCCGCGCTATCGACCTGAGCGGCGGCATTTGTTAGGACTGGGCAGCCCGCAATCCTGCACCCCGAGTCGCATGCCGCTCACCCTCTACAACACGCTGTCGCGCCGGAAAGAAATCTTCACGCCCTTGGACGCGAAGAACGTGCGGCTCTATGTCTGCGGGCCGACGGTCTACGATCTGGCGCATATCGGCAATGCGCGGCCGGTGATCGTGTTCGACGTGCTCTACCGGCTGTTGCGCGCGGAATACGGCGCGGCGCACGTCACCTATGTGCGCAACATCACCGACGTCGACGACAAGATCAACGCCGCGGCCAAGGAAAACGGCGAAAGCATCCGCGACCTGACGACGCGCACGGCAGAGGCGTTCCACGCCGACGTGGCGGCGCTCAATTGTCTTCCGCCCGACGCCGAGCCGCGCGCCACCGAGCATGTCGCGCCGATGATCGCCATGATCGAAAAGCTCATCGCCTCGGGACACGCCTACGAGGCCGAGGGGCATGTCCTCTTTTCGGTGCCGAGCAAGCAGGATTACGGCAAGCTCTCGCGCCGCGACCGCGACGACATGATCGCCGGCGCGCGGGTCGAGGTGGCGCCCTATAAGCGCGACGCCGCCGATTTCGTGCTGTGGAAGCCGTCGTCGCCGGATCTGCCCGGCTGGGACAGCCCATGGGGTCGCGGCCGGCCGGGCTGGCATATCGAATGCTCGGCGATGAGCGAGGCGCATCTGGGCGAGAGCTTCGATATTCATGGCGGGGGCCTCGATCTCA
>DATNMV010000276.1:0-9486 GCA_035602175.1 Allostellaceae bacterium | reverse complement strand
CCCAGGATCACCGGCAAGCCGATGCCGCGCCGGCTCATCTCCTCGAGATTTTCGCGCATCACCACGGTGGATTTGACCAGCAGGCCGGACATGCCGACGGCGTGGGCGTTGGCCGATACGGCGGCGTCGAGGATCGAGGATAGCGGCTGCTTGATGCCGAGATTGACCACCCGGTAGCCGTTGTTGGTGAGCAGGATGTCGACCAGGTTCTTGCCGATGTCGTGCACGTCGCCCTTCACCGTGGCGAGCACGATGGTGCCCTTCTGGTGGTTGTCGGCCGTGCGCTCCATGAAGGGCTCGAGATAGGCGACCGCCGCCTTCATGGTCTCGGCCGATTGCAGCACGAAGGGCAACTGCAGCTTGCCGGCGCCAAACAGATCGCCCACCACCCGCATGCCGTCGAGCAGGATCTCGTTGATGATGGCGAGCGGCTTGCGCGTGCCGAGCGCGGCCTTGAGGTCGTCCTCGAGCCCGTTGCGGTCGCCGTCGACGATGCGGAGCTTGAGGCGCTCCTCGACCGATTCCGGCCGCGCCCGCTTTTCCGGCTTGTGTTCGAGCCGGTCGTGGAACAGGGCGATATAGGCCTGGAGCGGGTCGAAGCCGGGACGGCGGCGGTCATAAATCAGGTCGAGCGCGGCGGCGACCTCGGCCGCGGGAATCTTGTGCAGCGGCAATATCTTGGACACGTGCAAGATGGCGCCGGTCATGCCGCGCTTCAAGGCTTCGTCGAGAAAGACCGAATTGAGGACGCCGCGCGCGGCCGGCGCCAGGCCGAAGGAGATGTTGGAAAGCCCGAGCATGATCTGGCATTCCGGCAGCGCCTTGGCTATCGCCGCGATGGCGTCGAGGGTTTCGAGGCCGAGGCGACGATCCTCGTCGTTGCCGGTGCAGATGGTGAAGGTCAGCGGATCGAACAGCAGATCCGACGGCGGCAGGCCGAGCTTGCCGCAGGCGAGATCGAAGATGCGCTGCGCCAGGGCGAGCTTGCGCGCCGAATCCTTGGCCATGCCCTGCTCGTCGATGGTGAGGGCGATGCAGGCGGCGCCGAAGCGCTTGGCCAGCGCCACGCGCTTTTCCAGCGATTCCTCGCCGTCTTCCAGGTTGATCGAATTGATCACCGGCTTGCCGCCATAGAGCTTCAACGCGGCCTCGAGCACGCGCAGTTCCGTCGAGTCGATCACCAAAGGCGCGGTCACCGCCCCGGCGATGCGGGTGATCGCCGCGCTCATGTCCTTCACCTCGTCGCGGCCGACGAAGGCGGTGCAAAGATCGAGCGCGTGCGAGCCTTCCTTCACTTGGTCGCGCGCCATTTCGACCGCGCCGTTCCAATCCTCGCGCTCCTGGAACTCGCGGAAGCGGCGCGAGCCGTTGGCGTTGCAGCGCTCGCCGATCGAGAGATAGGCGTTTTCCTGGCGCAACGACACCTGGCCGTAGAGCGAGGCGAGCGACGGAACCCAAAGGCGCTTGCGCTTCTTGGGCCGGGGCCGGTAACCGTCCTCAGCCAATCCCTTCAACATGGCGTCGAGCGCGGCGATGTGGCCGGTTTCGGTGCCGCAGCAGCCGCCCACCAGATTGACGCCGTCCTCGCGCACGAAGCGCTCGATCCACGGCGCCATTTCGGACGCGGTGAGTGGGTAGTGGGTGTGACCGTCCAGCAGCTCGGGCAAGCCGGCATTGGGCTGGACCGAGATCAGGCCGGGCCAGTTCTCGGACAGGTATTTGAGGTGCTCCGCCATCTCGCGCGGGCCGGTGCCGCAATTGAGGCCGATCAGCGGAACGTCCAGCGCATGCACCACGGTGGCAGCGGCGGCGATGTCCGATCCCACCAGCAGCGTGCCGGTGGTCTCGACCGTCACCTGCACGAAGACCGGAATTTCGCGACCCGAACCCACCGCCGCGCGCTTGGCGGCGTTGACCGCCGCCTTGATCTGCAGCGGGTCCTGGCAGGTCTCAATCAGGATAGCGTCGACGCCGCCCGCCGCCAGGCCGGCGCATTGGATGCCGAGCGCGTCCTCGAGCGCCTGGTACGCGATGTGGCCGAGCGACGGCAGCCGCGTTCCCGGCCCGACCGAGCCGATGACGAAGCGAACCCGGCCGTCGGCCTTCGCCGCCTCCACCGCCGCCTCGCGCGCGATCTCGGCGGCGCGACGGTTGATGTCATGGGCTTCGTCGGCCAGGTTGAATTCGGCCAAGGTGATGGGCGAGCCGCCGAAGCTGTTGGTCTGCACCGCGTCGGCGCCGGCGCGGAAATGGCCGAGATGGATGTCGCGGATGATATCGGCGCGGGTCTGGTTCAGCACCTCGATGCAGTTCTCGCGGCCGCGGTAATCGCGTTCGAGGTCGAGCGCGTGGCCGTGCACAGCGGTGCCCATGGCGCCGTCGCATAGCAATACGCGTTCACCCAACACATCGAGGATATGCGCCACTGCCTACCCCGCCGTCTTGGGCGCTTGCGCCGGGAGAGGCCCGCGCACGCCGATCATGTGGCAGATGGCGACGATCAAATCGGCGCGATTGAGGGTGTAGAAATGGAAATCCTCGATGCCGTGCGCCTGCAGCAGCCGGCACTGCTCGGCGGCGATCGAGGCCGCCACCAGGCGGCGGGTGTCGGGATCGTCGTCGAGCCCGTCGAACATGCCGGCCATCCAGGGTGGCACTGCCGCGCCGCAGGCCTTGGCGAATTTCTTGACCTGCGCGAAGTTCGTGACCGGAAGAATGCCGGGAACAATGGGCACCTTGATGCCCTTGGCGCGGGCGCGCTCGATGAAGCGCAGGTAGGTCTCGACCTCGAAGAAGAATTGGGTGATGGCGCGGCCGGCGCCGGCGTCGATCTTGCGCTTCAGATTGTCGAGATCGGCTTCGGGGCTTTTGGCCTCGGGATGGGTCTCGGGATATGCGGCAACGCTGATCTCGAAATCGGCGATGCGCCGCAAGCCCGCCACCAGATCGGCGGCATAAGCGTAGCCGTGTTCATGCGGGATGTAGCGCGTCTGGCCGTCCGGGCCCACGGGCGCGTCACCGCGCAGCGCGACCACGTGCCGGATGCCGGAATCCCAATAAAGCCGCGCCACCGTGTCGATTTCCTCGCGCGGCGCCCCGACGCAGGTGAGATGCGCGGCCGGTTCGAGACCGGTATCGCTGCGGATGCGTAGCACGGTGGCATGGGTGCGCGTGCGGGTCGATCCCCCCGCGCCGTAGGTGACGGAGACGAAGCGCGGCGCCAGCGGCTCGATGCGCTTCACCGTCTGCCACAGCCGGGTTTCCATCTCCTCGGTCTTGGGCGGGAAGAACTCGAAGGAAACCCGCGGCGGACGGGCGCCGGATTCGCCGAGCGGATCGGATGCCAGCAGGGCCGAGGATTTCACGGCGACAACGCCTCCGCCGCGCCGTCCGACGCCGAAACAGGCCGATTCATCGCCGCGCCTCCAACTACCCTCATCTCACACCCTCGTGATCAAAATATCGCTTTATACCCTTCTAAGATATGAGAAAATGGGCGCTTGCCCACGTCATTATTTCATGGCTCCTTAGGCGGCTGGGGATAACTTCGGGATCCGGAAGCCGTCCAGGGTGGTTAAAGCAGCCGAGACTTGTCGGTGACGTGGCGGCCGCCCTATTCTCGCCCCCTCGTCCGATCTCGCCACGCCCCCGAAACGTTAAAGCGAAGAGGCCTCGGGATTTTCATGCTTACGCGACGCTCGTTTCTGGCGCCGGCCGCCGTTTTCGCCCTTTGGCTGGCCGCTTTACCGTTAACGCCCGCCTTTGCCCAGGCCGGCGCGGCGCCCGCCACCGACCCGGCGGGTTTCGTCAACGGCATGATCCAGCAAGCGCTCGACATCCTGCGCGACAAGCAGATGACCGACGCCGACCGCCAGCAGAAATTCAGCACCATGCTGAATATGAATTTTGACATCCCGAAAATATCGCGCTTCGTGCTCGGCCGTTACTGGTCCACGGCCAGCGACGACGACCGCAACGCCTTCAACCAGTTGTTCGCGGAATGGGTGGTGCGGACCTATTCGCAACGCTTCAAGGATTACGGCGGCGAGAACATCAAGGTGTTGGGCTCGCGCGCGGAAAGCGACACCAGCTTCGTCGTCCAGAGCCAGCTCATCCACCCCGACGGCTCCCCGCCCGCCAGCGTCGATTGGCACGTCAACAGGGGGGCGGATGGCAGCTTCAAGGTGGTCGACGTCGAGGTCGAGGGCGTGAGCATGGCGCTGACCGAGCGCGAGGAATTCTCCGCGGTCATCCAACGCAGTGGCGGCTCGGTCGCCAGCCTCAACCAGGCGCTGCAGCAGAAGCTTGCCAGCGGCGCGGTCGACACCACCGGCAGCGACCCGAAATCGAAATAGCCCGGATTAGCGTTCCGATCCTCTGATCGTCCGCGCGCGCTTTCAGGCGCGCGAACCTTTTATTCCACGCGCGCTTTCAGGCGCGCGTGAGGGGCTTATAGCGGATGCGGTGCGGCTGCTCGGCGGCCGCGCCCAGGCGTTTCCGGCGGTCCGCCTCGTAGTCGGCGTAATTGCCCTCGAACCAGACCGCCTGGCTCATGCCCTCGAAGGCGATGATGTGGGTGGCGATGCGGTCGAGAAACCAGCGGTCGTGGCTGATGACCACGGCGCAGCCGGGATATTCCAATAGCGCCTCTTCCAGCGCCCGTAGCGTGTCGACGTCGAGATCGTTGGTCGGCTCGTCCAGCAGCAGCACATTGGCGCCGGTCTTGAGCATCTTGGCGATGTGCACGCGGTTGCGCTCGCCGCCCGAAAGCTGGCCGGTCTTCTTCTGCTGGTCGGGGCCGCGGAAATTGAACAGGGCGCAATAGGCCCGGGCCGGCATCTTGCGCCGCCCCAGATCGATCTCGTCCAGGCCCCCCGAAATCTCCTCGAACACGCTCTTGTCGGCGTCGAGCGTGTCGCGGCTCTGGTCGACATAACCGAGCTTGACCGTCTCGCCGAGACCGATCGCGCCCCGGTCGGGCTTTTCCTGGCCGACGATCATGCGGAAGAGCGTGGTCTTGCCGGCGCCGTTGGGGCCGATGATGCCGACGATGCCGCCGGGCGGCAGCTTGAAGGACAGATCCTCGATCAGGAGAGTGCCGCCATAGGCCTTGGCGAGATGCTCGGCGGTGATCACCGTGTCGCCCAGGCGCGGGCCGGGCGGCAACACGATCTGCGCGGTTTCGGGCGCCTTTTCGCGGCTTTGCGACACCAGGCTTTCATAGGCGGTGAGGCGCGCCTTGCTCTTGGCCTGGCGCGCGCGCGGGCTTTGCTTGACCCATTCCAGTTCGCGCTGAAGCGTGCGCTGGCGCGCCTGTTCCTGCTTGCCTTCCTGCTCGAGGCGCTTCTGCTTCTGTTCGAGCCAGCCGGAATAATTGCCCTCATAGGGAATGCCCTGGCCGCGATCCAGCTCCAGAATCCACCCCGCCACCTCGTCGAGGAAATAGCGATCATGGGTGACGGTGACGACGGTGCCGGGATACTCGGCGAGGAAACGCTGCAGCCAGGCCACCGATTCGGCGTCGAGATGGTTGGTCGGCTCGTCGAGCAGCAGCAAATCGGGCTTTTGCAGCAGCAGGCGGCACAACGCCACGCGCCGGCGCTCGCCGCCCGAGAGCTTCGACACCGCGGTATCGCCGGGCGGACAGCGCAACGCGTCCATGGCAATCTCGACGGTGCGTTCCAATTCCCAGCCGTTGACGGCTTCGATCTTCTCCTGCAGCTCGCCCTGCTCGGCCAAAAGCCGGTTCATCTCGTCGTCGGACAGGCTCTCGCCGAGCTTGACGCTGACGGCCTCGAAGCGGTCGAGCAGGCCCTTGATCTCGCCCAACCCCTCCATGACGTTGCCGGCGACGTCTTTCTTCGGGTCGAGCGCCGGCTCCTGCGGCAGATACCCCACCTTGACGCCGTCGGCGGCCCAGGCCTCGCCGGAGAAATCCTTCTCGATCCCGGCCATGATCTTCAAGAGCGTCGACTTGCCCGCGCCGTTGGCGCCGAGCACACCGATCTTGGCGCCGGGCAGAAAGGACAGCCAGATGTCCTTCAGCACTTCGCGGCCGCCGGGATAGCTCTTGGACAGACCCTTCATGACGTAGATGTACTGATAGGCGGGCATGCGGACTCCGGCGGCGGGAAAGGGTGCAAGGTCTAGCCCAAGCCGCACGCGCAATGCAATCCTCCGCCCGGCATGGTGGCGCCGGCGGCGCAATTTTGTTAGGACCATGGGCAAGAAGATCAGCGGAGGCGTGCCCATGAATGCCGGATATCCCGAAGTCTCGCTTTACGTCGATGGCGGCTGGTGCCAGGGCGCGGGCGGCAAGAGCCAGAAGGTGCTGAACCCGGCCACCGGCGACGCCATCGGCAGCGTTCCCCATGCCGACCGCGCCGATCTCGACCGCGCCATCGCCGCGGCCGAGAAGGGCTTCAAGGCCTGGCGCAAGGTTTCCGCCCATGACCGCTACAAGCTGATGCGCAAGGCGGCTGACATCGTGCGCAGCCGCGCCGACGACATCGCCAAAACCATGACCCTGGAACAGGGCAAGCCGCTGGCCGAGGCCAAGGGCGAGACCCTGCTCGGCGCCGACATCATCGACTGGCTCGCCGAGGAAGGCCGCCGCGCCTATGGCCGCGTCATCCCGGCGCGCGCCGAAGGCGTCTATCAGCTCGCTATCAAGGAGCCGGTCGGGCCGGCGGCCGCCTTCACGCCGTGGAATTTCCCGATCAACCAGGCGGTGCGCAAGATCTCGGCCGCGATCGCCGCCGGCTGCTCGGTGATCCTGAAAGGGCCCGAGGAGACGCCGGCAGGCTGCGCCGCCCTGGTTCAGGCCTATGCCGAGGCCGGGCTGCCTGCGGGCGTGCTCAATCTCGTCTTCGGCGTGCCGGCGGAGATTTCGGAATACCTGATCCCGCATCCGGCGATCCGCAAGATCTCGTTCACCGGCTCGACGGCGGTGGGCAAGCATCTGGCCGCGCTGGCGGGCCAACACATGAAACGCGTGACCATGGAGCTGGGCGGCCACGCGCCCGCCATCGTGTTCGAAGACGCCGATCTCGACAGCGCGGTGAAGATTTTGTCGGCCAACAAGTTCCGCAACGCCGGCCAGGTTTGCGTGTCGCCCACGCGGTTTCTGGTGCAGGAAAAAGTCTATGCGCCCTTCGTCGAGAAATTCACCGCCGCGGCCAAGGCGCTCAAGGTGGGCGACGGGCTCGACAAGGATACGCGCATGGGGCCGCTGGCCAATGCGCGGCGGGTCGAGGCGATGGAGCGTTTCGTCGCCGACGCGGTATCGAAGGGCGCCAGGCTGCAGACCGGCGGCAAGCGCATCGGCAACAAGGGCTTTTTCTTCGAGCCGACCGTGCTGACCGAGGTGCCGCTCGACGCCAAGATCATGAACGAGGAGCCGTTCGGGCCGATTGCTCCCATTGCTTCCTTCAAGGATTTTGACGGCGTGCTGGCCGAGGCCAACCGGCTGCCTTATGGCCTGGCGGCCTATGCCTATACCCGCTCACAGAAGACCGCCGCGGCGCTTTCGCACGCCGTCGAAAGCGGCATGGTCTCGATCAACCATCACGGGCTGGCGCTGCCCGAGGTGCCGTTCGGCGGGGTCAAGGACTCGGGCTACGGTTCCGAGGGCGGGCTCGAAGCGATCGAGGCCTATCTCAACACCAAATTCGTGACGCAATTGATGGGCGCGTGAAACCGCGCCGATAAAAAAACCGGCACCGGCGAAAACGCCGGGCCGAAGGCGCCAAACGGGGGAGGACAAACATGCTGCGAGACCGCCATTCCAAGCTGCGCACGGTGATCCGCGTCACCAGCGGCAATTTTCTCGAGATGTACGACTTTTTCGTCTTCGCCTATTACGCCACCGCCATCGGCCACGCCTTCTTCCCCGGTGGCAGCGAATTCGTCTCGCTGATGTACTCGTTCCTGACCTTCGGCGTCGGGTTCCTGGTGCGGCCCTTGGGTGCGATCGTGCTGGGCGCCTATCTCGACCAGCATGGGCGGCGCGCCGGGCTGCTGTTGACGCTGGCCCTGATGTCCATCGGCACCTTGAGCATGGCGGTGGTGCCGGGCTACCAGACCATCGGGCTGTTCGCTCCGTTGCTGATCGTCGCCGGGCGGCTGCTGCAGGGCTTCTCGGCCGGGGTCGAGGTCGGCGGCGTTTCGGTCTATCTCTCCGAAATGGCGACGCCCGACCACAAGGGCTTCTACGTCGCCTGGCAATCGGGCAGCCAGCAGGTGGCGGTGATCTTCATCGCGATCCTGGGCGTGGCGCTCGCGTCGTATCTGACGCCGGACCAGCTCGACGCCTGGGGCTGGCGCATCCCCTTCATCATCGGCTGCATGATCATCCCGTTCATCTTCGTCATCCGCAGCACGCTGAAGGAGACCGAGGCCTTCTTGCAGCGCAAGCGCCACCTGACCGCGCCCGAGATCCTCCGCTCGGTGGCGACCAATTGGCGCACCGTGCTGCTCGGCATGATGCTGGTCATCATGACGACGGTGTCGTTCTATTTCATCACCGCCTTCACGCCCACCTTTGGCCGCGAGGTGCTCAAGCTGACCAGCACCGACAGCCTGATCGTGACGCTCTGCGTCGGCGTGTCGAACCTGTTCTGGCTGCCGGTGGGCGGCGCGATCTCCGACCGCATCGGACGCAAGCCGATTCTCTACTTGTGCACGGCGGCGTCGCTGCTGACGGCCTATCCCGCCCTCTCCTGGTTGGTATCGGATCCCTCCTTCGTGCGGCTGCTGCTGGTCGAGTTGTGGCTCTCGATGATCTATGGCGCCTATAACGGCGCCATGGTGGTGTATCTGACCGAGGTGATCCCGACGCATGTGCGGACCTCGGGTTTCTCCTTCGCCTATAGCGCGGCGACGGTGGTCGGCGGCTTCACCCCGGCGGTGGCCACCTTCCTCATCCACCAGACCGGCAACCGGGCGGTGGCCGGTCTGTGGCTCATGTTTGCCGCCGCCTGCGGCATGGCCGCGACCTATATCTTGAAACCCTATAAGGAGACGGCCTGATCCCCGACAGCGGGGGGCGCGAAGGCGCCGGACGGCTCAGCGCATCAGGAAGGCCACCAGTTTCGGGATGACCTGCGCCGGCGCTTCATCGATCAGCCAATGGCCCGAGCCCCTGATGACGACGCCTTCGACGTTTTCGGCGACCAGGCGCCCCTGCGTGATGAGGAATTCGCCGGAGGCCTTTTCGCCGGCCAGCACCAGCATCGGCATCTTCAGCTTGGTCTTGCTGAAACGGGCGAAATCCTCCGCATCCCGTGGGAAAGCGTGGAACACCTCGAAGCCCGCCCGCATGGCGCCCGGCTGGGCGTAGGCCGCGGTATAGAACTGCCGATCCGCCTCGGAAATCGAATGGGTGGGGTCGGCGGCGAAGTCATTCCAGAAATGCTCGAAGTAGATGCGCTCCCGGCCTGCGACGAGCGCGAGCGGCGTCTTGCCGTAGAAGTGGAAATGCCACTT
>DATNMV010000275.1:0-4442 GCA_035602175.1 Allostellaceae bacterium | reverse complement strand
GAGCCCGGTCGGCGAAACGTCCGCTTTGCGCGTTGCCGCGCTGGGATAATTCCTTCTCCCGGCGGGCGCCATCCTGGGCGTGGCCGTGCGGAGCTTGCGCCTGATGCGCCGCGTGCCCGAAATCGCTCGGCTGAAAATGCTTGAGCTGCTTTACGCCTTTGCGCGTGGTCGCCATGATGTCTCCGATTTCCGGTTCGAAATACGACGCCGCGGATCCGATGGCGTCGCCTGAAAGTGCCGCGGCGTCAGGAGGTTTTTCCGATGGCCGCCGGGGAATGAGCGCCGCGCCGCCGCGATTTCAGGGCGTCGTTCTCCAGAATTTTTGCCGCCTTCAGCGCCGCGCTCTGCCGCCATTTGCGCTGCCAGGTTTTGGCGCGCGCGGCCGCGGTTGCGAGCTGGGCGGACGTCAGCAGCGCGCTAAGGCGATCGTAACCGGCCTGCGCCCTTTCGAAATGGAAGCCGTGCAGGCTGGTCATCGCCAGGATGAACCACTGGCAGGCCTTGACGTAGTGGAGCGGCGCGTCCGGCCCTTCGGCGTAAAGTTCCGCCAGCCTGGTCTGGGCGCGCGGCAAGCCCTGCTCGGCCGCGCATAACAGCCATTTCATGGCTTCCGCCCGGTTGCTGTCGACGTCATAGCCGTTGTCGTCGGTGGGGCGGACGGCGTTGTTGTGATCGTCGATGCGATTGTCGTACATGACCCCGAGATTGAACTGGGCATCGGCATCGCCCTGCGCAGCGGCAAGGAGCAGGCGTTTCATGCGACGCTCCTTTGCATCGGGGAATGTGGGATCGACCGATTCGAACTCGGCCAAGATCTATGTGCAGGATTATACACCAAATAATCGGCCGGGCCCCGCTTTATCGGAGCCCAACGCGTAATAAAGCTCATTGTAATTCCGGAGTTAATTCCTAAGTAAACGGCCTGCCCGACTCGTTCCATGCCGGTTCTTAACCGGTTTCCCGACCGGCGCGCCGCCGCCCGGTTCGGAATTGCGCGCGTTATGCTAAAACCGGCCCAATCATAACGAGCGACAACGGGGATGGGACGGGCTTGAGGGATTTCGCGGATCGCGCGGTCGCGGCGGCGATAGCGGCCGGACAGTGGCTGGTGCTGCCGGTGAGCTTCCTGCTCTTCGCGCAATGGCCGTTGCGCGATCTGGTGAACGCGTATTCGATCCAGGCGAACGACCTGGCGCAGTGGCTGTTCGCGCTCTATGTCAGCGTGGCCTTGACCTTCGCGACGCGCGAGCGCGCGCATCTCGCCGCCGACGCATTCGCGCAGCGCTACTCGGCGGAAACGCGCGACCGGATCGCCCGGTTCGGCGCGTTTCTCTGCGTCGCGCCTTGGTCGCTGTTCATCCTGATCGTTTCGGCGCCGGCGGTGTGGCAATCGGTGCATGGGCTCGAGCACTTCCCCGAGACCTACAATCCCGGCTATTTCATCATCAAGGCCGCGATGTGGCTGCTGGCGCTGCTCGCCCTCGCCCAGGCGGCGCTCGGCGTTCTGCGCCCCGCGCCGCCCGGTTGACGCCGATGGCGAATGCCGGCTTCTACATGCTCGCCTGCGTCCCGGTCCTGCTGATCGCGACCGGACTGCCCGCCTTCATGATCCTGATTTTCGTCGCGACCCTGTTCGCCGCCATCGGCGTGCTGATGGGCGCGATGCCCTACGAGCTGCTCGAGGCGCTGCCCCAGCGCATCATCGGGCTCTTGGAAACCGACCTGCTGCAGGCGTTGCCGCTCTATGTGCTGATGGGGGCGCTGCTGAACCGGCTGCCGCTCGCCGACATCCTGTTCCGGGCGTTCACCTCGCTGTTCGCGCGCACCGCCGCGGCGCCGCTGCTTGCAGCGGTGGGATTGGGCGCCATGTTGGCGCCGATGAACGGCTCGGTCGGCGCCAGCGTCGCGACGCTGTCCCGCATCGTCCTGCCGCGGCTTCACGCCCACCGCGTGTCGAGCACGCAAGGCCTCGCCGCGGTCTGCGTCGCCAGCACGCTCGGCGTGGTGGTGCCGCCTTCGTTGGTCCTGATCCTGCTCGGCGATGCGATGCTGAATGCCCACACCGTCGCCATGAACGTCACCGGCCACATCACCCGCGCCATCAATACCCAGGATGTTTTCCGCGGCGCGCTGCCGCCGGCGGCGATCTTCCTGGCCTTGACCGCGTTCTTGGCGTGGCGGGTCGGCCGCCGCGCAAGCCCGGTCGGAGCGGGTGTCGCGCCCGGCGAACGCATGAAGAAGCGGGAATGGGCGATCGCGGCGGCGACCCTGTTCTTCATCCTCGGCCTGTTGGCGGCGGTGGTCGCGGGCTACGTCTACGCGGTCGAAGCGGCGGCGGCGGGCGGCATGGCGCTCTTCGCCATCGGCCTGGTCTCGCGCACGCTTACCCGGAAAGTGCTCGGCCAGGTGCTGCGGGACACGATGGCGGTCACGGGCGCGCTGTTCGCGTTGTTCGTGGGCGCCACCAGCTTCACCCTGGTCGTCCGCGCCTTCGGCACCGACCAGGTGATATCCGGCATCATCCAGCGGATTCCGGGCGGCGCCCTGGGCCCGGTGCTCGCCGTCATGCTGCTGCTCTGGTTGTGCGCCTTCGCGCTCGACGCCTTCGAGATCATCTTCGTCATCATCCCGCTGGTGATGCCGCCGCTGCTGACCCGGGTGGACGACCCGGTCTGGGTTGCGGTGCTGGCGCTGCTCGCGCTCCAGTCGAGCTTCCTGCTGCCGCCTTTGGGCTATGCTGTGATGATGGCGCGAACCATGTCTCCGGTCCGGGTCGATCTCCACGCGCTGGTGAAGGCGCTGTTGCCGTTCCTGGCGGCCCAGCTCGTCGTCCTGGGCCTGACCGTGACATTTCCGCTGCTGGCTCATCTGGCCTTGCCCGCGGAGCCGGTGGCGTTTTTGCCGAAGCGCCCTTTGACCGACCGGGAGGTCGAGCAACGGCTGTTCCAGCAGCTGCCGCCTCCGCCCTATTCGGATCATTAGCGCGCGGCCCGGAACCGGGTCTTTCCCGGCCCCGGGAATTTGGCCTTGGGCGCGACGCTTGATCGTGTATGATTGCAACCAAGCTCGGCGCGTGGCCAAAAGCCGGGGCCGAAGCAAAAATCAAAATGGGGAGGATCTATCCATGAATCGACGCAAGTTTTTGGCTGCCGGCGGCGCGGGATTGGCGGCCGGCACCATCGCCGCGCCGGCGATCGCGCAAAGCGCGCCGACGCTCAACTGGCGGCTCACCGCCAGCTGGCCCAAGAGCCTCGACACCATCTATGGCGGCGCCGAGTTTTTCGCCCAGCGCGTCTCCGACATGACCGACCAGAAGTTCCAGATCCGCACCTTCGCCGCTGGCGAGATCGTGCCCGGGCTCCAGGTGCTGGACGCGGTGCAGAACGGCACGGTCGAGCTGGGCCACAGCGCCAGCTACTACTATGTCGGCAAGGACCCGACCTTCACCTTCGACTGCACCGTGCCCTTCGGCATGAATTCGCGCATCATGAACGCGTGGATGAGCCACGGCGGCGGCCAGGAATTGGTCAACGACTTCTTCAAGGACTACAACGTCCTGCCGATGGCCTGCGGCAACACCGGAACCCAGGCGGGCGGCTGGTGGCGCAAGGAGATCAAGACGGTCGACGACCTCAAGGGCGTCAAGTTCCGCATCGGCGGCTGGGGCGGCGCGGTGCTGTCCAAGCTCGGCGTGGTGCCGCAGCAATTGGCGGGCGGCGACATCTATCCCGCGCTCGAGAAAGGCACGATCGACGCGGCCGAATGGGTCGGGCCCTATGACGACGAGAAGCTGGGATTCTACAAGGTGGCGAAGTACTACTATTCGCCCGGCTGGTGGGAGGGACAGGCGAATTTGTCGCTCTACGTCAATCTCACCGCGTGGAACCAGCTGCCGAAATCCTACCAGACCATCGTCCAGTCCGCGGCGGCGGCGGCCAATAACTGGGTGATCGGCAAATACGACGCCGACAACCCGGCCGCGCTGAAGCGGCTGATCGCCGGCGGCACGCAGCTCCGCCGTTTCTCGCCGGCGATCATGGAAGCCTGCTACGACGCGGCGCAGCAACTCTATGCCGAGGAATCGGCGCGCAATCCGAAGTTCAAGAAGGTCTACGACCAGTGGAAGCCGTTCCTCGCCGTCGAGGACGAATGGTTCCGGGTCGAGGAGCAGCCTTTCGACAGCTTCATGTATTCGCGCAAGACCGCCTGAGCCGGCGGCCGGCGCAAAAACGGTCAAAGCCCCGCTGTCAAGCGGGGCTTTTTCGTTGCCGCGGGCACCCGGCGGCCATCCTTGCCCTATTGGCCATAATCCACTAGATTGGACATACTGTGTGGCCGGGTCCGGCCTGCTTTTGGATCACCCGCAAGGTGAATCCGATCTTGCACCCCGTTCCCATCGACAACTGATCCGTCGCGCGATCGTGCGGGACGGTGCTTTTTCG
>DATNMV010000274.1:0-8533 GCA_035602175.1 Allostellaceae bacterium | reverse complement strand
AGCTGTTGTTGCAGGTGGCGCCCGACAGCGCCTGCTTCGGCGAGAAGGATTATCAGCAGTTGCAGATCATCCGCCGCCTGGTGCGCGATTTCGACCTTCCGGTGCGGATCGAGGCGGTGCCGACCGTGCGCGAGGCCGACGGCTTGGCGCTGTCCTCGCGCAATGCCTATCTCACGCCCGAACAGCGCCGCCGCGCTCCCGCGCTCCATTATGCCTTGACCGAAGTGGCCCGGCGCGCGCGCAAGGGTGATCCCGCCGCCGCCGCGTGGGGCACCCATTCGCTGATCGGGGCGGGTTTCGAGAAGATCGATTACTGCGATATTCGCGACGCCGAAACGCTCGATCCGATCGAACACATCGACCGCAAAGCGCGTGTGCTGGCCGCCGCCTGGCTCGGGCAGACCCGGCTGATAGACAATCTGCCGATCGACCCGCCATAGTAGGCACCTCGGCGAAGCGAAGGGCCAAAGCCTTGAAAGTCCTCGTCACCGGCGGCGCCGGCTTCATCGGCACCTCGGTCGTGCGCCACTTGCTGGCGGCGGGCCACGGCGTTGTCAATCTCGACAAGCTGACCTATGCCGGCTCGAATCCGGCTTTGGGCTCTCTTGCCGGCCCGGCGAACTATGCGCTGGAAGTGGCCGATGTCGCCGACCGCGCTGCGGTTTCGCGTATTTTCGCCCGCCACAAGCCCGATGCCGTCATGCATTTGGCGGCCGAGACGCATGTCGACCGTTCGATCGACAAGCCGGATGATTTTATCACGACCAATATCACCGGCACCTTCGTGATGCTGGAATGCGCGCGCGGTTATTGGCAGGAGTTGCCGCGCGCGGCGCGGGAAAAATTCCGCTTTCATCACATCTCGACCGACGAGGTCTTCGGCTCGCTCGGTCCCGGGGACCGCGCCGCCGAGGAAGCGCTCTACCAGCCCAACAGTCCCTATGCCGCCTCCAAGGCCAGCGCCGATCATCTCGCGCGCGCCTGGCATATGACGTACGGCCTGCCGGTGATCGCCACCAATTGCTCCAATAATTACGGGCCCTGGCAATTTCCGGAAAAGCTCGTCCCGCTGCTGATCCTGAACGCGATCGAGGGCAAGCCGCTTCCGGTCTACGGCCGGGGCGAGAACGTGCGCGATTGGCTCTATGTCGGCGATCATGCCGCGGCGCTGTTCTCGGTGTTGGAGCGAGGCAGCGTGGGCAAGACTTACAATATCGGCGGCGGCGAGGAGCGGCGGAACGTCGATCTCGTTCACATGCTCTGCGCCATCCTCGACGAGGAGCTGCCGCAATCGCCGCACCGCCCGCACGACAAACTGATTTCCTTCGTGGCGGACCGGCCGGGCCACGATCTGCGCTATGCCATCGACGACCGCAAGATCCGAAGCGAGCTCGGTTGGAAGCCCGCGGAGAGCCTGGCCACCGGCCTCAAGAAAACAGTGCGCTGGTATCTCGGCAACCGCGCCTGGTGGGAGCCGATCCGCGGCGGTGTCTATCGCGGCGAGCGCCTCGGCCGGATCAAGCAGACGGCCGGGGAGGCTCACGAATCCCAAGAGGCGAGACGGCGATGAAGGGCATTGTCCTGGCCGGCGGCTCGGGTACGCGGCTTTTTCCGCTGACCCGCGCGCTTTCGAAGCAACTCCTGCCGATCTACGACAAGCCGATGATCTATTATCCGCTGTCGACCCTGTTGCTTGTCGGCATCAAGGATATCCTGATCGTCACCACGCCGGACGACGCGCCGCTCTTCAAGACGCTCTTGGGCGACGGCGGACAATGGGGCGCGTCCCTTTCCTATGCCGAGCAACCCAAGCCCGGCGGCCTGCCCGAGGCCTTTCTCATCGGCCGCGATTTCCTGAAGGGCGAGGGTTGTTGCCTGGTGCTGGGCGACAACCTGATTTACGGAGACGGCCTGTCCGGCATGATGCGCAACGCGATCACGCGCAAATCCGGCGCCACCGTCTTCGGCTATCGCGTCAGCGATCCCGAACGCTACGGCGTCGTGACATTCGGTCCCGACGGCAACGCGGCCGCGTTGGAGGAAAAGCCCAAATCGCCCAAATCCGATTGGGCGGTAATCGGGCTTTATTTCTACGATCGAGACGTAGCCGGGCTGGCATCCAAGCTCAGGCCGTCCGCGCGCGGCGAACTCGAGATCACCGATCTCAATACCGAATATCTGAAGCGCGGCGATCTGATGGTCGAAAAACTGGGCCGCGGCTATGCCTGGTTTGACACCGGCACGCACGAATCGCTGATCGAAGCCTCGGAATTCGTCCGCACCATCGAAAAGCGCACCGGGCAGAAGATCGGCTGCGTCGAGGAAGTCGCCTTCCGTAAGCGATTCATTGACACGGGACAGCTTTTGAAGCTCGCCCGGCTCTATAGCAAATCCGACTACGGCCGGTATTTGGAGCGCCTGGCCGAAGAGGGCCCCGACGCCTAGGCCCCGCGCGGTACGGTGCGCTTGGCTTCCGCGTCAGCGACGTATTCCGGCACCATGTTCTTGAGCACCACCAGCAGCCGGTCGATCCGCCCCTCGCGCGCATGTTCGGCCAACTCATCGAGCGCGCGCGACAGCATGGCGTAGTCGATAGTGCGAGGGGCGGCCAGGCGGATGCCCGGGACCTTGGTCGGCACCAGCGATTCGCCTACATGAAACAGCTCTTCATGCAGTTTTTCGCCGGGCCGCAGACCGATGAATTCGACGCCGATGTCCTTGTCGGGCTTGAGCCCGGCGAGGCGGATCATCTGACGCGCAAGCTCGGCGATCTTTATCGGCTCGCCCATGTCGAGCACAAAGATCTTGCCGCGCTCCTCGCCGTCCGCGGCGGCCAGCGCCGATGATTGGAGGACAAGTTCGACGGCCTCGCGCGTGGTCATGAAATAGCGCGAAATCTCGGGATGGGTCACCGTCAGCGGGCCGCCGGCGGCCAATTGCCGCTGGAACAGCGGCACCACCGAGCCGGTCGATCCCAGCACGTTGCCGAAGCGCACGGTGACGAAGCGCGTGCCCCCCGATCGCCGCGATTCGACAAGATCGAGCGCCTGGCAAATGCCTTCGGCCAGGCGCTTGGACGCGCCCATCACATTGGCGGGATTGACCGCCTTGTCGGTCGAGATCATGACCATCGCCTTGACGCCGTGGGCGCGGCAGGCTTCGGCCACATTGCGCGTGCCCAGCACGTTGGTCATCACGCCCTCGGCGGGGTTCGCTTCCACGATCGGCACATGCTTGAGCGCGGCGGCATGGAACACCAGCTCCGGCCGCTCATCGGCCATGATCGCGTCGATGCGGCCGCGGTCGCGTATATCGGCGATCACCGCTTGCCGGGGCAGGCCGGGGAATCGCTCCAGGATCTCGCGCTCAATGGCGTAAAGCGCGAATTCGCCGTTATCGAGCAGGGAAAGCCGCGCCGGCGCGAACGCGGCGATCTGGCGCGACAGTTCGGAGCCGATGGTGCCGCCGGCTCCGGTCACCAACACGCGCTTACCGCCGACCAGACCGCGCATGGCGGCGCGGTCCAGCACCGTCTGCGACCTGCCCAGCAGATCCTCGATCGCGACGGGCTCGATCGGCCGTGCCGCGTTCTTGGTCGGCTCGCGGAACTCGGTCAGCCGCGGCAGTCGCGCCAGGGGAATCCCCAGCCCGTCGGCCAAGTCGAGCAATCGGCGCACCGTGGCGCCGTCGAGCGTTGTCCCGCTCAGGATGAGCCGTTGCGGCTTGCTGCCGCGATCATCGAGTTGCCGGATGATTTCCGCGGTCTCGCCGATCGTTCCCAGGATCGGCACGCCGCCGATATCGCGTCCGACGCGCAGCGTGTCGCCGGTGACGATTCCGACCACGCGGTAAAGCGGCTCGGCCCCGCGCGAGGCGGCGCGGATGAACAGATCGGCATCCTCGGTGGCGCCGATCAGCAGTACCGGAACACCGCCGCGGCCGCCATTCGTGTTTAGGAACTGGGCGATGCTTCCGTCCTTCAACAAGCGATAGATGAAACGCGGGCCGCCCAAGAGCGCCATCAGCACCAGCCAGTTGATCGCGACCAGCGAGCGCGGCAATCCTTCGAGCCGCGTCACCAGGAACATCAGCGGGAAATAGATCAGGATGACCAGGGTCACCGCGCGCGCCAACGCCAGCAGATCGTTCAGCGAGGCGTAGCGCCAGATGCCCCGGTAGAGTCCCGCCCAGAAAAACACGGCGGCCGCCGTGGCCGCGAACATGGCGTCGTAGAACCAGAACAGCCCCTGGGAAAAATTGATGAAATAATCATCGCCCACGCGCAGATAAAGCGACAACGCGAACGCCACCGCCGCCATGACGATGTCATGGCCGAAGGCGGTTGCGGCGCGGCGGCTGACGATTCTCATGTCTCGCTATCCCGAATGTGGTCACGTTACGTGAAGCGCAACCGGCGCAGCAAGAAAAAACGCGCCGCATTCAAGGCCAACCGCGCCGCTTTTGCCGGAATATGTTAAGGATGGCGAATTCCGGACCGGGTTGAAGGCCCTCCCATGTTTTTCGTCGCGAGCAAGCTATTCTGGATAATTCTCGAGCCCGGGAATCTGCTTCTCATCCTGCTCGTCCTGGGACTGCTGCGGATGGCGGCGACGCGTCGGCGCAAGGGCATGCTGCTGGCATCTTTCGCCGGCTTGGCCTTGGCCGCGATAACGGTTTTGCCGCTCGGACAATGGGCGATCGCACCGCTCGAGATGCGTTTCCCCGCGCCCCGGCTGCCAGACCGGGTCGACGGCATCATCCTGCTTGGCGGCGCGGTCGACCCCGTCCTCACCCTGGCGCATGGGCAGGTTGCGCTCAACGAGGCTGGCGATCGCATCACCGAGACCTTCATTCTGGCGAAACGCTATCCCGATTCGCGCATTCTATTATCTGGC
Source organism: Allostellaceae bacterium (assembly GCA_035602175.1). Taxonomy (GTDB): domain Bacteria; phylum Pseudomonadota; class Alphaproteobacteria; order ATCC43930; family CGMCC-115725; genus REEB95. Next base: position 3,638 of record DATNMV010000274.1, on the reverse strand, counting down.
GGCAACGGCAGGCTGCTGCCCGTGGGAATGAGCGAAGCGAAGACGACCGAGGATCTTCTGGTCGAGATGGGCGTGGACGAGCATCGTCTGGTGATCGAAGACCGTTCGCGCGACACATACGAGAACGCCGTCTTCTCGAAGGAGGTGGCCGATCCGAAAACCGGCGAGACTTGGATACTCGTCACCTCGGCCGCACACATGCCGCGCGCCGTGGGTTGTTTCCGCCATGCCGGATGGGAAATTCTGCCCTACCCGGTCGATTATCAGCCCAATGGGCGCTGGCGATTCGATTACCTCGATCTTGGCGGCAGTCTCGTCTTGTTCGCCAGGGCGGCACATGAATGGCTAGGGCTTGCCAGCTATTACCTGACGGGACGGATCGACACGTTCTTCCCCGGACCCTAATCGATTCCGGAAAGCAGGGCGCGATAGAACGTCTCGGTCGCGGCCTCGATTGCCTGATCGGACATTCCGATCTCGACCAGCTTGCGTCCGGCCGCGCCGTAACGCCGGCGGCGTTCGCCATCGCCGGCGAGAGTGGACAAGGCTTCCGCCAATGCGTCGGCATCGCCGGGCGGGACCAGGATGGCATTGATGCCGTTGCGGGCGATGTCGCGGCTGCCGGCGACGTCGGTGGCGACAATCGGTCGCGCCATGGATGCCGCCTCGAGCAGGCTTTTGGGCAGGCCTTCGCCGCCCAAGGAGGCCAGCACGGCGATATGCGCGCCGAGCCAGATTTCACGGATGTCCTCCACGCGCCCGCGCCAGGTTATGCCCGGCAGACGGCTCCAAGCCTCGAGCGTAGCCCGGTCGATGGAGCTGGGATTTTCCGCATCGGCCTCGCCAGCCAGCACCAAGCGCAAATCCATGCCGCGGCGCCGCAAAATTTGCTGAGCCTCGACCAAAATCGCCACGCCCTTGATGGCGATCATGCGCCCGACATAGGCCGCCACGGCCGGCGGAGCGGGCGGCTCGGGTGCCGGCGCGAAATGGGTCGTGTCCACGCCCGAGCCGGGAATGACCGCAATGCGCGGCGCAGCTTGCGGGCAGAGCGAGATGAAATCGCGCCGGTCCTCCCCGTTCTGGACGATCAGCCTGCCGTTCCGCCGAAGCAGGATCGCGGGCCACAGCCACCGCGCCAATGCCGCGATGCCCCTGGCCGGGAAATGCGGCGAGCCGCCGAGATATCCCATACCGGTGATCATGCTCACCACCAGTGGCACGCCGGCGAGGCGCGCGGATATTCCGCCAAGCAAAGCGGGCTTCAGGGATACATGATGGACGACCAGCGGCCGTTCGCGGCGATAAAGCCGCCAGATCTCGATCACCGCCAGCGCGCTCGCGACCGGTCCGATCCGGCCGCGTTTCCAGCGCAACGGATGGAGCGCGTAGCCCAGGCCGCGGATGCGCTCGCCATGCGCCGTGACGCGTGTTGCCACCGCGACCTCGAAGCCGGCGCGGCGTGCGGCGCGCGCCATGGGCAAGCGATGCGACCAGAAATACCAATCTTCGGTGACCAGGAAGATGAGCTTCTTCCTGGGCTTGGCCTCAACGCTCATCGGCGGCGGCCCCGGCTATGAGTGCGCTCGTCAGCCACAGACTCGAAAGCCACCAGGCTTGCCAGATGCCGAAGCTCAGCATGGCGATGGCCAACGCCGATGCGGACCAGGCCAGCGCCGCGGCGCGCGGCCCGCGTTCAATCTGCGCCTTGAACCCCGCGCGCCACAGCCCCCACAACACGACCGCCAGGCCCAGCGGCGTACCCGGCAATCCCAACTCGACCCGCCATTGCAGGATCGCGTTATGCGGATGAAGCGGCATGGCTTCCATGGGGGCACGGTAAGCGGAACCCGGCACGGTCTCAGCTAAGTCGGTATGACCTCCCGGCAGTTCGCGCGAAGCGTCCATTCCCCAGCCGATAAGCGGTCGCTCGGCGATACGGTCGGCGGTGAAACGCCAGATCAGCAGGCGGTGAATGCCCGAGAACTTGATCCAAGGCGCTTCGTGCTGCAAGTTGATCGCCGTGTTATCGCTCGGCGTGGCAAGCGGCAGGTATACGGCCAGGACGATGAGCCCGGCCGCCAGCGCTGCCGCGGTGAAGCGCGGCGCGTGATAGGCCAAGGCGAAAGCGGCCAGGCCGGCGACCAGGGCCACGACCGCCGCCTGGCTGAGCATGATCCAGGTGGCGGCGGCCACGGCCAGCGTCAAGCCGCCGCTCCACCACCACGCCCTCCGTCTCAATCCGGCCAGCGCCGGCCACAGCGACAACACCAGCACCGTCACGCCGCGGTCATAGCGCGTGAATAAAACCGGCATGTCGCGCGGGATGCGGTAAAGCAACCGGGACAAACTTGCATCGCTCGCCCATTCGAACGCCAGCAGCAGCAACGCCAAGGCGACGCCCAGGGCGGCGCAATGACCGAGGCGCTTGGCCTGTCCGGCGGAAAGCACAGAGGCCGCCCCGAGCACGATCAGCCCCTCGGCGGATATGGCGAAGAAACGCAGGCCCTCGAACAAACTGTGTTGCGGCAGGATCGACCACAGGGCGGAAGCGGTGGCCCATGCCGATAGCGCCGCCAGCAGCCCGGTTAAAGGCAACAATTGCCCAAAGCCGGCGAAGATCCGTTTCGCATCCGCCGCCAGAAGCGCCAGCGCCACCGCCGTCAAAAGCGGCGCCACCGCCAAAGGCGCCTCCACCGCCAGCGGCGGAAGCAACACGGCCGCCGCCGCCAGCACGATTCCGGCGCCGAACCGCTCGCCGGCCGGCGGGGCGGTGATCGAAAAACTCTGCGTCATCGCCGCGTTTTATAAGCGAGATCGGTCGTCCTCGCCATTGCCGCGCGTTCCAAGCGCGCAGCCCGCGCCGGTCCTTGCTATGATAGGCGGCGAGGGTTGGCGTGGCGGCTCGCCGCGAATAGAAGAGTTCAACAAGGAAACGCAATGACGCGCAGCCTGAGATTGGTGCTGATCGCCGCCGCTGGGCTGATGGCGGCCTATGGCGTGGCCTATGCCTGGCTCGGGCCCCCAATCAAAGCCGACCACTATGTGGTGCTCGAAGGCGACACGCTGGAACTGGTGAAGGCCCATTGCAAGCAGAACATCCTGGGGCTCGGCTGCCGGCCCGAACTGCTCCGGCTCTATGGCGTCGATGCCTTCGAAAGCGCGCAGACCTGTCGCGACGCCGCGGGCAAGGTTTGGCCCTGTGGCGCTGTCGCCACGGAGCGGCTCAAGCAACTGGTCAGCACCACCGATTTCTCCTGCCATGTCGATCCCGAATTCGTCGACCGTCATGCCCGCGAATTCTCGTTTTGCACCGCCGACGGGCGCGACGTCGGCACACTGTTGGTGACCGAAGGGCTCGCCTTCGCCTATGGCCGGGGCGGACAATATTTGCCGTTGGAAGCCGAGGCCAAGGCAGCGCGGCGCGGCGCCTGGGCGGGATATTTCGTGCGTCCGCAATATTTCCGTCAGGGCGCGACCGAATAGCGCGTCAGCCGGCGCCTTGCGCGCGGCGCGCGAGCACGACAAGCATGGCGCATGTCACCGCGGCGGCCGACACCAAGGCCGCCAAGGCATGGAATACGGCGAGCAGCGCCAGGGCCAGCAGCGTCATGTCTCCGGCCAGGATCAACACCGCC
>DATNMV010000273.1:0-4522 GCA_035602175.1 Allostellaceae bacterium | reverse complement strand
GTCTTGCCGTCGAGATCGGCCACGCTCACCGCGGTCAATTTGCCGCCGCCGCCTTCGAGACCATGGAGCTGATAGGGCACCACCAGCTCGATCCGGCCCGATTCGGCCAGGGCGTGCAGCTTCGCCGCCGATTCGGGCGCGGAGCGGAACTTGGCCCGGCGGTGCACCACCATCACCTTGGCCGCCACCTCGCAAAGCGAGATCGCCCAATCCACCGCCGAATCGCCGCCGCCGGCGATGACCACGCGTCGCCCGCGGAAATCCTCGCGCCGCCCGACCAGGTAGAACACGCTCTTGCCCTCGTAACGCTCGATGCCGTCGAGCGGCGGGCGGTTGGGACCGAAGGCGCCGGCGCCGGCGGCGATGATCACCGCGCGCGCCTCGATTGTCGTCGCATCGGCTGTCTTCAGCCGGAACCCCCCTTGTGGCAGCTTTGTGAGACCGGTCACAGCGTGGCCGAGATGGTAGCGGGGCGAAAACGGCTTGGCCTGTTCGACCAGATTCTCGACCAGCTCCCGCGCGTCGATCCGGGGATAGGCCGGAATGTCGAAGATCGGCTTTTCGGGATAAAGCGCGGTGCATTGGCCGCCCTTGTGGTCGAGCGCGTCGATCACGTGGCAAGCGAGTTTCAGCATGCCGCATTCGAACACGGCGAACAGCCCGACCGGCCCGGCGCCGATGATCGCCACATCCGTCTTGAAGCTTTCCGCCATGAATCGTCCCCGTGCCCAACATGACGGCGCGGGTGATTTCCCGCAACCCCGCCGCATCCTTGCGGCAGGCCGCGCCGCCGCCTAAAAGGGTGCCGTGAATGGGATGCTCTCGCTGACGATCGATCTGCCTGACGAATCGGCAACCGGCGGCCTGGCCGCCCGCATTGCCGCGCGCGTTCGCAAGGGCGACGTGATCGCGCTGTCGGGTCCGCTCGGCAGCGGCAAGACCAGCTTCGCCCGCGCCTTCATCCGCGCCCGCGGCCTTGATTCCGTCGAGGTGCCGAGTCCCACCTTCATGCTGGTCGAGGTCTACGACGGAGAACCCGGCCCGCCGGTCTGGCATTTCGATCTCTACCGCATCGAATCGCCCGATGAGCTGCGCGAGCTCGGGCTGGAGGAGGCGCTGGCCGAAGGCGTCAGCCTGATCGAATGGCCGGAGCGTCTCGGCGCGTTTCTGCCGGCGGAGCGGCTCGACTTGGCCTTGGCGATGGGCAAAAGCGACGGCGCGCGCATCGCCACGTTGTCCGGCTCGGGCTTGTGGCAATCGCGGCTCAAGGAGCTCGGCCGTGGTTGAACGCGGCACCCACATCGAACGGTTCCTGAATCAGGCCGGCTGGAGCGACGCCAAGCGCGAGCCCTTGCCGGGCGACGCGTCTTTCCGCCGCTATGTGCGGCTCCACGGCGCCGAAAGCCGCCGCGCTTTGCTGATGGACGCGCCGCCGCCGCAGGAGAATGTGCGGGCCTATCTCGCGGTGGCGCGGATGTTGCGCGGCCTGGGCTTCGGCGCGCCGGCGATCCTCAACCAGGACGCCGAGAACGGATTGCTGCTGATCGAGGATCTGGGCGACGACACCTATACCCGGCTGTTGGCGCGGGGCGAGGCGGAGGAGCCGCTTTACGCGCTCGCGATCGACGTGCTGGTGGAGCTGACGCGGCGTTTCAAGCCCAAGGAGGCGCGCTTCCTGCCGCCTTACGACGACGAAAGGTTGCTGAACGAAGCCGCGCTGTTGGTCGACTGGTATCTACCGGCGGTGACCGGCAAGCCGACCGAGCCAAAATTGCGCGCCGACTATCTCGCGGTTTGGCGCGCGGCACTTCCGGCGGCGCGGCGCGCCCCGGCGACGCTGGTGTTGCGCGACTATCATGTCGACAATCTGATGCGCGTCGCCAACCGCAGTGGGCTGATGGCTTGCGGCCTCTTGGATTTCCAGGACGCGGTGCTGGGGCCGCAAAGCTACGATCTGGTCTCGCTGCTCGAGGATGCGCGGCGCGACATGGCACCCGATCTCGCCGCGCGTTTGAAACAGCGTTATCTCGCGGCTTTTCCCGGGCTCGACCGGGCATCCTTCGATGCCTCTTACGCCGTGCTCGGCGCGCAACGCCACGCCAAGGTGATCGGCATCTTCACCCGGCTGAGCGCGCGCGACGGCAAGCCGCAATATCTCGCCCACATCCCGCGCGTCTGGCGGCTGTTGCGGCAAAGTCTCGGACACCCCGATCTCGCGCCGGTTGCGCGCTGGCTCGACGCCCATATCCCGGCGGAATCGCGCCGCGTTCCGCCGAGCCGTCCCGCCGCATGAAACCGGCCCCCGCCATGCCCGAAACCGCCATTGTTCTCGCCGCCGGGCGCGGCAAGCGCATGGGCGCGCTGACCGAGACCTTGCCCAAGCCACTGATCGAGATCGAGGGCCGCAGCCTGGTCGATCACGTGCTTGACCGCCTGGCGGCGTCCGGGGTCAAGCGCGCGGTGGTCAATCTCCATTACCTGGGCGACGCCATCGAGCGCCACCTCAAGCCGCGCCGCGACATCGAAATCGAATTCTCGCGCGAGGACACGGCGCTCGAAACCGGCGGCGGCATCAAGAAGGCGCTGCCCTTGCTGGGCGAGGCGTTCTTCGCCGTCAACGCCGACGTGTTCTGGCTCGACGGCAAACTGCCGGCGTTGGCGCGCCTGGCGCGGAAATTCGCCGCCGGACAGCACGACGCGGTTCTGCTGATGCAGCGCACGATCAACGCCGTCGGCTACGAAGGGCCGGGGGATTTCTTTCTCGATCCCTTAGGCCTGCCGCGCCGCCGCCAGGAACGCGAGATCGCGCCCCAGGTCTTCGCCGGGGTGGAAATCCTGCACCGCCGCCTGTTCGATGGCGCGCCCGAAGGGGCGTTCTCGATCAACCGGTTGTGGGACCGCGCGATATCCCAAGACCGGCTGGCCGGGTTGGTGCATGACGGCGAGTGGTATCACATCGGCACGCAAGCCGGCCTCGCCGAAGCGTCGGAGCGCCTGCACAGCCGCCGCATCGAACTCTGATCATGGCCGGGCGCGCGGTCTATTCGATAGCGCCGGAATTGCCGTTTCTCGACGCGCTGGTGGCGGGGCTGCTCGACCGCGCCAAAGGCGATCCGCTGGTTCTGGCGCGCATGACCGTGCTGCTGCCGACGCGCCGCGCTGCGCGCGCGCTCGGCGAGGCCTTTCTGCGCCAGGGCCAAGGCAAGCCGATGCTGCTGCCGCGGCTGATGCCGGTGGGCGATCTCGACGCCGAGGAATTGGCGATCCTCGCCGAGGAAGGCGAGGCGGGCGGCGGCGAAGCCGACATCCCGCCCGCCATTCCCGAACCGGTCCGGCGGCTGAAACTGGCGCGGCTGGTGCTGGCCTGGGCCAAAGCCTCCAGCGCGGAGTCCTTAAGCGCGGCCCAGGCCGCGCCGCTGGCCGTCGAACTGGCGCGGTTTCTCGACGAGTCCGCGACCGAAGGCTGCGATTTCGCCAAGCTCAAGGATCTGGCGCCCGAACGCCACGCCGTGCATTGGCAACAGGTGCTCAAATTCCTCGACATCGTCACCGAATATTGGCCGAAGGAACTCGCCTCTCTCGGCGGCCTCGATCCAGCGGCGCGGCGCAACGCGGTGTTGCAACGCCAGGCGGAATCCTGGACGAAAGCGCCTCCCGCCCATCCGGTGATCGCCGCCGGCATCACCGGCTCGGTGCCGGCGGTAGCGGAATTGATTAAGGTGGTGGCGGATTTGCCGTCGGGCCTGGTGGTGCTGCCCGGGCTCGATATTGGCGCCGATACCGAGACCTGGGAGGCGGTCTCCACCGACCCGACCCATCCGCAACATCTTTTGGCAAAACTCCTGGCGCTTCTCGAAGTCCCGCCCAAGCAGGTCAAGCCCTGGCATGCGCCCGGCATCGAGGGCGGGCCGGAATCCCGAACCGCGCTCGTCAAAGAGGCGCTGCGCCCGGCCGATGTCAGCCATCGCTGGGGCGCGATCTCCGGCATCGGCGACAAGGCTCTCTCCGGCTTGCGCCGGATCGATTGCCCGGGGCCGCAGGAAGAGGCGGCGGTGATCGCGCTGCTGCTGCGCCAGAAGCTGGAAGTTCCCGGCGCCACCGCGGCGCTGGTGACGCCCGATCGCGATCTCGCCCGCCGCGTCGCCGGCGAGCTCCGGCGTTGGGGCATCGAAATCGACGATTCCGCCGGTACGCCGCTCGCCAATACGCCGCCCGGCGTGTTCCTGCGCCTGGTGCTGGAGGCGGTTGCCGAGGATTTGGCACCGCTGCCCCTGCTGGCGCTGTTGAAGCATCCCTTGGCCGCTTGCGGCCTGGCGCCCGGGCGTTTCCGCGAGTTGGCGCGGCAGTTGGAACTGGCGGCGCTGCGCGGCCCGCGCCCCGCGCCGGGATTGGACGGGCTGGAAGCGGCGGTGGCGGAGTCCCGGCTCAAGGACTTCGTCGCGCGCCTCGGTCGCGCCTTGTCGCCGTTGATCGCCGCGCTCGAAGCCAAACGCGCCCGTCTTGCCGATCTGGTCGCGGCGCA
>DATNMV010000272.1:0-2069 GCA_035602175.1 Allostellaceae bacterium | reverse complement strand
CGGCACCCGGCTTGGCCGATACGCCGACAATCGCGACGCTGCGCGGGCGCATAACGGCAGCGATGGCGGAAGCCGGCGAGTAAGGCTGGTCGGTCGAAAGGTTCATTGTCATTGATGGTCAGCGTCTGCTCGATTGGGGGATCAAAGCCATGATAAGCACTCCCGTTGCCGGCAGGGAAGCGGATCGCGGGTCGGGCTTTATGCCCACGCCCAAAGGGGCGCTCACAAGCGCCAAGGGCGCCCGCCCCAGAATCGCCCGCTATAGCCCCTAATCACCGCAGGCGGCGGCGTGCATTCCGCAAGGGCTTGCTCTAAGAGTGCGCGGGACGCCTTAGTCATCACGTGAGCGCTTAAGGAAAGGACCCCGTGCAGACGACGCTGCTCGGATTGGCGATCTTAATTATTGTCGCGCTCGTCTCCGCGCTGGCCGCCCCGCTGGTCGTTGATTGGAACGCTTACCGCTCGACCTTCGAGCAGGAGGCGAGCCGGCTTGCCGGCTTCACCGTGCACGTTCGCGGGCCGATCGACGCGCGCATCCTGCCGGCTCCGCACATTACACTGCGCAACGTCGATGCCGGCCCCCAGCGCCAGCCGTGGCTGCGCGCCCAAACCGTCGAGCTCGAAGTCGGCCTGGGGCCGCTCATTCGCGGCGAATTGCAGGCGACGTCGCTGCGGCTCGTGGCGCCGCAAATCACAATCGGCCTCGATCGCGCCGGCGCGCTCGATTGGCCGGCGGCATCGTTGTCAGCGCATCCGGACGTGGTCTCCATTTCCCGGTTCGAGATTGAAGACGGCCGCGTCACGCTTGGCGACGCCGCCTCGGGAACGCAGCTCGCTCTGCGCAAAGTCTTTTTCAAAGGCGACGTCCGCGCCTTGCCGGGACCGTTCCGCGGCGAGGGGACGTTCGTCGCCGGCGATGAACTCTACGGCTACCGCATTTCCGGCAACCGGCCGGACGGAGATTCCGGCCTCAAGCTGCGGCTTGGCATCGATCCGTCCAATCATCCGCTGACCGCCGAGATCGACGGCACGCTCAAGATGGATCGCGGCGTGCCGGGCTTTCAGGGCGCGCTGACGCTGGAGCGGCCGGTCGGCGCGGCGCTGGCGAGCGGCGCGCGCGTCATCAACGATCCGGTGCGGCTCACCGGCAAAGTTCAGGCAACTCCCGTATCGGCGACGCTCGACGACCTGCAATTGCAATACGGGCCGGATGACCGGCCGATCAATTTCGCCGGCAAGGCGGAGGTCGTGTTCGGCGCGCATCCGCATCTGTACGGTACGGTTTCGTCACGCCAGCTCGATCTCGATCGCGCGCTGGCGGCGCCCGACGTCACGCACCGGCCGCCCTTCGTCTTGCTCAAGGATTTCGCCGAGGTTTTGGTCGGGTCCGTCAAGCCGCCGGTGCCGATCACCGCCGGCATCGCTGTCGATGCTTTGACCATTGGCGGCACCACGCTGCAGTCGCTGACCGGCAAAGTCATTGTCGACGACAAAGGCTGGAGCGTGCGCGACGTTTCGTTCCGTGCGCCCGGAGCTAGCGAAGTCGATGTCAGCGGCCAGCTCGACGCCGGTAAGCAGGGCCTCGTCTTTCGCGGGCCGGCGACGCTGACATCGGCCGACGTCAAAGCGCTGATGGCCTGGCTGGAGGGCGGCCACGACCAAGCCTCCGGCCCAAGCGAGGCGCTTGTCGCCAGCGCCGATATCAGTGTGGCCGGCGATCGTTTCGCGCTCGACCGATTGGCGGCGACGCTCGGTCAGGAAAATATCGATGGTCGGCTCGCCTATACTTGGGCGGCGGGAAATCAGCCGGCGACGCTCGACGGCGAACTCCACGCCGCGACGCTCAACGTCGATGCGCTCACCACATTCGCCAAGGCCGCCTTGCTCGACCGCGCGCCGGAAATGCCACGCCGGATCGCGGTTGTGCTTGATGTCGGCCGCGCGACCTTCGCCGGCGTCGACGCGCGAAAGATCTATACCCAGATCAAGCTCGACTCCGGAATCTTGCGCATCGACCGCATGTCGATCGGCGATCTCGGCGGTGCCGCGCTTGATGTCAGCGGCAGCGT
>DATNMV010000271.1:0-2528 GCA_035602175.1 Allostellaceae bacterium | reverse complement strand
GGCAGCTGGCCGAAATTGAGCGCGGTCAGCGCCCAGCCGATCCATTGGGATCGCCCCACCGCCTCGAGATAGTCGGGCAGGAAGGTGTTGGTGGCGAAATAGAGCGTGTTAGTGCCGCCAAACATGACAGCAAGCCGCCAGGTGAGACCGCTTTTCCAATCGGGCCACCAGCGCCGCGGCGGCGCACCATGCGGATGAGGCCGGTGCTTCGGTCCGAGCAGCACCAGCGCCGCCGCCGTCGCCAGCACCGGCAGCGACCAGAACGCCAGGCTCCAGCGCCAGCTGCCGCCGAAAAGCGGTAGCACCAGAGCCAGGGTGAAGCCCACCGGCAGCACCTCGCCCACGAGGAGGCCGTTGGTGTAGACCGCGGTGGCGAAGGGGATTCGCGCCGGCGCCCATTCGCGCACCAAGGGCGGCATCGATGGCTGCATCACCGCCACACCCGCGCCCATCAATATCGTGGCGGCGTAAAGCGCAAACGCGTCCCCGGCCAGGCCGCGCGCGGCACCGCCCGCGGCCGTCAGCAAAAGGCCGGTCAGCAGCGCGCGCGCCGCGCCCAGCCGCGCGATCAACAGCGCGCCCGGCACCGCCGCCGCGGCGAAAAGCAAAGGCGGCAGGCTGCCGAGCAGCGCCACGCCAGTCTCGCTCAGATGCAGGTCGCGGTGGATGAGCGGAATAACCGGCGGCACCGCCAAGACGGTGAGGCGCAAGCTGGTGCCGGCAAGCCACAACAGCGCGAGCGGAAGCAGGAGCTTCTTGGCCAAGATACCGCCTTCGCCAATGAAAAAGGCGGCCAATGCCGCCCGGACGATGAAGGTTTAGCGGAACGCGTCCGGCGCGTCGAGAATGTTATTCCCGCAAGTCGCCGAAGAATTCCTTCACCTTGGCGAAGAAGCCTGCGCTTTGCGGCTGGGTCTTGCGCTGGTCGCCCGCGGCCTCGAATTCCTTCAACAGCTCCTGCTGGCGCTTCGACAAATTGACCGGAGTTTCAACCGCGACCTCGACATACATGTCGCCGCGATGGCTCGAGCGCAGCACCGACATGCCCTTGCCCTTGAGCCTGAGCTGGTGCCCCGGCTGCGTGCCGGGCGGAATATTGAGCCGGGTGCGGGCGCCGTCGATGGTCGGCACCTCGATCGCGCCGCCCAGCGCCGCCACCGGCAAGGCGATCGGCACGCGGATATGGATGTTGGCGCCCTCGCGCTGGAACAGGCGGTGCGGCTTCACGCCGAGGAAAATATAGAGATCGCCCGGGCCGCCGCCGCGCAACCCCGCCTCGCCCTCGCCGGCAAGCCGGATGCGCGTGCCGTCCTCGACCCCCGCCGGGATCGAAACCGATAGCGTCTTCTCTTTCTGAACCCGGCCCTGGCCGCCGCAGGCGCGGCAGGGGTTTTCGATCACCCGCCCGGCGCCGTGACAGGCGGGGCAGGTGCGCTCAAGGGTGAAGAAGCCCTGTTGCGCCCGCACCCGGCCGCTGCCGTGACAGGTCGGGCAGTTGATCGGGCGCGAGCCCGCCTCGGCGCCGCTGCCCTTGCATATCTCGCAGGTCGCCAGCGTCGAGACGCGCAGTTGGTTCTGCTTGCCCTTGAAGACGTCCTCGAGCGTGATTTCGAGATTGTAGCGCAGGTCGTTGCCGCGCAGATTGGAGCCCTGGCCCTGGCGCCGCCCGCCCATGAAATCGCCGAACATCTCCTCGAAGATGTCGGCGAATCCCGCGCCGAAATTCCCGTCGCCCGCCGGCCCGCGCGTGCCGCCCGGGCCTTCGAAGGCGGCGTGGCCGAAGCGGTCATAGGCCGCGCGCTTCTGCTCATCCTTCAAAACCTCATAGGCCTCGCAGGCGTCCTTGAAGCGTTGCTCGGATTTCTTGTCGCCCGGGTTGCGGTCCGGGTGGAATTGCATGGCGAGCTTGCGATAGGCCTTCTTGAGATCCTCGGCCGAGGTGCCGCGCGACACCCCCAACAGCTCGTAGTAATCCTGCTTGGCCATCGCCTGTTACTGGTTCCCCATGGACGCCGCGGCGACGGGCGTTAAGCGGAGCCGCGCTTTTTCTTCTCGTCGACTTCCTCGAAATCGGCGTCGACCACTTTTTCGCTGCCGCCCGGGCCCGCGCCTTGCGCGCCGGCGCCGCCTTGGTCCGGGCCCTGCGGGCCTTGCGGGCCGCCGCCGGGGGGCGGGGTCTGCGCCTTGTAAAGCGCCTCGCCCGCCTTCATCGAGGCCTGGGCCAGCGCCTCGGTCTTGGCGCGGATCTGGCCGAGATCGCCGCCGCCGATTACGCCCTTGAGGTCGGTGACCGCGGTCTCGACCGCCTGCTTGAGGTCGGCCGGAATCTTGTCGCCGCCGTCCTTGAGGGTTTTCTCGCTCGCGTGGATCAGGGACTCGGCCTGGTTCTTGGCCTCGACCTGCTCGCGGAGCTTCTTGTCCTCCTCGGCATGGGCTTCGGCGTCCTTCACCATCTTGTTGATGTCGTCCTTGGACAAGCCGCCCGAGGCCTGGATGCGGATCTGCTGCTCCTTGCCGGTGGCCTTGTC
>DATNMV010000270.1:0-18918 GCA_035602175.1 Allostellaceae bacterium | reverse complement strand
GGTGGTGGAGCGTGCGCATCACGCGTTCGAGCACGGTGCCGTCGCCGATGCCGGCGTCAAACACGCGCACGCCCGGCGGGCGCGGATGGATGCTGGCGATTTCGAGCCCGACGCGCTCGGCCACCACCCATTTCTCGCTGCAGGTGTTGACGAAGAGGAGATATTTCTGGCGGTTGTCGAAGAAGCGGAAATTCTTTTCGGTTGACGCGGCCGCGGCCGGTGCGGGCGTCGCGCCGTTCACCGGCACCGTGACGGCCGGGGGCGGCGCGGCCTCGCCGGCGCCCTTGTGGCGGCCGATGAAAGTGCGCACCCGCTCCACGGTTTCCACCGTGACGCGGCCACCGAAGCGCAAGCGGCTGACCAGCTTGCCGTCATTGACGGCGAGGCGGCCGAAAGTGGATTCCGCCATGCCGACGCGCCGGCAATAACCCGAGATTTCCTGCAACAGCGATTGGCTGTCCACGTCGGTCGCTCCTTCCCGAAATCGCCTTCTTCTTGTCACCGGTTTTCGGCGGGGAGAGGGTTTGGGTCAACCACAATCCTGCCCACTAATATAGTGGGCAGGAATATGGGATATATCCCACTATATTTAGATGAAATATTAGGCAGTTACAGAGGAATCGCGAGGCTTGCCCACGACGCGGAAATTTCAGACACAAAGCCGTCGAGAAATTCCGGAAGAAAAGTGGGCAGGAATGAGTGGGCAGGCTGGGAAAGCCGAGTCAGGCCGAACCCCAGATTTCAGCGGCGGTTTCGACCACCAGGGCCAGCTTGCGGCGCTCGATCTCAACCGTGACGCGGTTGCCGTGATGCGTGCTGGCAAAGCCGCATTGTGGGCTCAGGCAGAGATTCTCGAGCGGCACGAACTTGGCCGCGGCGTCGATCCGGCGCTTCAATTCGTCCTTCGATTCGATCTCGGGCAGCTTGGTGCTGACCAGGCCGAGCACGACCTTCTTGCCCTTGGGCAGGAAACGCAGCGGCTCGAAGCCGCCGGCGCGCGCGCTGTCGTATTCGAGGAAGAAGCCGTCGACATCGGCGCCGGCGAACAGCGCCTCGGCCACCGCGTCATAGCCGCCTTCCGCCATCCACATGCTCTGGAAATTGCCGCGGCAGGTGTGCAGCGTGACGCCGAGACCGGGCGGCCGCTCGGCGATAAGATCGCTGATGATCGCGGCGTATTTGGCCGCCAGCTTGTCGGGGTCTTCGCCGTCGCGTTTCACCTGGGCGCGCACCTTTTCGTCGCACAAGGTGGCGAAGGAGACGTCGTCGAGCTGCAGATATGTCAAGCCGGCCTTGGCGAGATCGGCGATCTCCGCGCGGTAGGCGGCGACGATGTCGGCCCAGAATTGCTCCATGTCGGGATAGGCCTCGGCGCTCACCACCTTGCGGCCGCCGCGCATGTGCAGATATGTCGGCGCCGGGATGCAGACCTTGGGCGTGCGCTTGGTGGTTTGGCGCAGGAAGGCGAAATCCGCGCCCATGATCGGCCGCGTCCGCTTCACCTTGCCGTTCACCACCAGCATCGAGCGCGTCTCGGCCTGCGCGCCGCCTTCGCCCTTGAAGCTCACGGCGTAATTCGATTGCGTGGCGACGATGCCGTCGAAACCGGTGAGGAAATCGACGTGCCAGAAGGCGCGGCGGAACTCGCCGTCGGTGATGCCCTGAAGCCCGACCGATTCCTGGAGATCCACCGCCTCGGCGATGGCGCGGTCCTCGACCTCGCGCAGTTCGGCGCGGGACATCTCGCCCGTGACTGCTTTCGCCCGCGCCGCGTGCACCGCGGGCGGCCGCAGCAGCGAACCGACCTGGTCGGCGCGGAAAGGCGGCTTTCGGTTCGCGGTCATGGCGGTCTCCCGGGCAGGATTTTCTCGCGGGAATTTTCTATCGCCCAATAGACACGTCGTCTATGGTTTCCCGGTCGAGTTTGGCTCGGCGCAGCGGGGCGGGGCAATGCCGATTTCTTCCCTCAAGCTCTCGGGGACGCGGCTTCCGGCCGGAGGGCGGCGGCGCGCCGAAAAACGCGCCGGCGAGGTCATCGACGCGGCGGCCGCGGTATTCGCCGCGCAGGGGTTTCACGGCGCCTCGACCCAGGACGTGGCCGACCGCCTCGGCATGCGCCAGGCCAGCCTCTATTATTATTTCTCCTCGAAAGAAGCGATGCTGGAGCAGATTTGCCTGCGCAGCGTCGGCGATTTCATCGGCCGTGCGCTCGAGATTGCCAACGGTCCCGGCGGCGCGGCGGAAAAACTGGCCGCCATCATCCGCAACCATCTGGTGCCGGGCGAGGAGCGGCCCGCCTTCGTGCGCTGCTTTTTGCGCGAGCGGCGTTTCCTGCCCCCGGAAAGCCGGCGCCGCATCGGCCGCGTCGCGCGGCGCTACGAGCGGATCCTGCAGGACGTGATCGAGGCCGGAATCGCCGCCGGCGAGTTGCGCCGCGGTCTCGATCCCCGGCTGGCGACTTTGGCCATCCTCGGCATGTGCAACGCCGCGGTGGATTGGTACGGCAAGGAACCCGATGCGTCGGTCGCCCGCATCTCCGCCGCCTTCGCGGGGCTGGTGCTCGACGGGCTGGTGGCGCGCAAGGGCGGCTGACGGCTTGCGGTGGCCTAGGCGCGTTTGCGCTGCTTGGTCTTGGCGGCCCAGAGCTGCTTCGAGGCGATTTTCGCGCCCGCGGCGAGCGCTTCGAGCTTCGCCCACATGATCGAGGGATGGACGCGGCGGTAGAACGGCCCTTGGGCGAAGCCGCAATCCGTGCCGGCGATCACGTGTTCGCGCCCAACCTCCTTCGCCACCCGGACGATGCGCTCGGCCACTAGTTCGGGATGCTCGACCACGTTGGTGGCGTGGCTGATGACGCCGGTGATCAGGATCCGGTCCTTCAACTTCACGTCGCCCCACACCTTCCATTCATGCTCGTGGCGCGGATTGGCGCCCTCGATGACGAAGGCGCCGACGCGCGCCTTCAGGATGATGTCGACGATGTCCTTCAAGGGCACGTCGGTGGTGTGCGGGCCGGGCCAGCTGCCCCAGCACACGTGATAGCGCACGCGGTCCTGGGGAATGCCCGCGAGCGAATGGTTCATGATCTCGATCTGGCGCCCGAGCCATTTGCGGTATTCCTTGAAGGTCTTGGGCGGCACCATGCGGTCGAAGGTGACGGCGGCGCGCGCGTCGTCCAGTTGCACCAGAAACCCGGCATCGACGATCATCTTGTATTCGTCGCGCATCGCCTCGGCGACCGCGACCTGCAGATCGTCGTCGCTCTTGTAGTACTCGTTCTTCTTGTCGGGGATGACGCTCGAAACCGCCGCCACCGGCAGGAACGCTTCTTCCACCTTCACGCCCTTGAGCGCCGCCTTGAAGTCGTCGATGTCCCGCTGCAGCGCCGCCTGGCCGGTATAGCGGATCGGCCCGACCACGACCGATTCCGAGGTCGTCGCGCCGTCGTCCTTCGCGTCCATCTCGGCGTAGAATTCGGCGAAGCGCGCGCGGTCGGCGCCGCGGGCGAAAGGATTGCCGCCCGAGAACGGCCGGCGTTCGAAGCCGGAAAGGCGCTCGAGCGCGTATTGCGACCAGCTGATCGCCTTGCCGAATTCGCCGTCGCTGACGACGTCGACGCCGACCTTGGCCTGTTGTCGCACCACCTCGGCTACGCTGCCCTTGAGGCATTTGGCGAAGGCGGCCTGGTCATAGGGCTTGCCGCCCTGCTTGGCGCGCAGGAATTCGCGCAGCGCCGGGGGGCGGATGAGGCTGCCGACATGGGTGGTGAGGATTCTGCCGCTGCTGTATTTCAATTCCGTCTCCGCTGTCGCTCACC
Organism: Allostellaceae bacterium; assembly: GCA_035602175.1. Classification (GTDB taxonomy): domain Bacteria; phylum Pseudomonadota; class Alphaproteobacteria; order ATCC43930; family CGMCC-115725; genus REEB95. The sequence goes on along the minus strand of DATNMV010000270.1, from coordinate 15,101 downwards.
TTAGTTTGGCATGGGCCTTGTGTGGCATTTTGGAATGCGCCGCGTCAACTCGTGGGCCGCGCCCACTTTCATCGGGCGTTCACGCTTGCCCACCGGGCTTGCCCGGGCTGGATTTCCCGGGGTTGTCGAAATTCATCAGCCGCAGGCAGCTGACCAGGGCGGCCGCGGCCGAAAAAGCCGCGCCGATCAGAACGGCGACGCGCTCGCTGCCGCTCGACGTCCCGGGATGCGCCGCGGCCAGGCCGAAGACTAGCGCCACCAGCGACGTGCCCGCGGTCTGGCCCAAGAGCCGTGCCGTCGAGATGATGGCGCCGGCGCTGCCGCTGCGCTCGCGCGGCGTGGCGGCGAGGATGGCGCGGTTGTTGGGAGACTGGAAGACGCCGAAGCCGATGCCGCAGACCATCATGCGCCACGCCACGTCGGCGAAGCTGGGATGCGCCGGCAGGAAAGCGACCAGCGCCAGTCCGAGGCTCATGGTGCCGAGCCCGATGCCGCCCAAGATGCCGGCGGGATAACGGTCGGAGATCTGCCCGGAAATGGGCGCGACCACGGCGATGGCGAGCGGCCATGGCGTTATCAATAATCCGGTCGTCACCTGCGACAGGCCGAGGCTGTTTTCGAAATAGAACGGCAGCGAAACCAGCGCCAGGCTCTGCGCGATGAAGGAGCACACCGAGGTCGCCACCGAGAGGGTGAAGATCGGACGCGCGAACAGATCGATCGGCAGCATCGGAAACGGCGACAGCCGCAGCCGGATGGCGAAGGCCGCTCCCGAGATCGCCATCAGCGCGAACTGGATGCTTATCAGCTGGAGGCTCTCGCCGTGGCCGAAGCCGTCGATGCAGGTGATGAGCAGGCCGAAGGTGAGGGCGTTGAGCGCCGCGCTCAAGCCGTCGAAGCGGTGGTGCAAGCGCCGGTTGGGCGGCAGCATGCGCGGCGCCAGCGACAACGCGATCAATCCCAAAGGCAGGTTGACCAGGAACAGCCACGGCCACGACGCCACCGACAGGATACCGGCCGCCACCGTCGGTCCGGCGGCGGCGGAGGTCGCGACGATGAAGGCGTTGATGCCGATCCCCCGGCCGAGCATGGCGCGTGGATAGATCGTGCGGATCAGCGCGGCGTTGACGCTCACCAGCGCGGCCGCGCCCGCGCCCTGCACCGCGCGCATCGCCGCCAGCATGATCAGCGAGGTCGAGGTGGCGCAACCGAGCGAGGCGAGCGTGAATACCGCGAGCCCGCAAATGCTGACCCGTTTGTAGCCGTAGATGTCGCCCAGCGAGGCCAACGGCAGAAGCATGATCATCATGGCCAGTTGGAAGGCGTTGATCACCCAGACCGAACTCGCTGGGCTCGCATTCAGGCTCTGGGCGATGGACGGCAGCGCGACGTTGGCGATCGAGCTGTCCAGCACCGACATGGAAACCGCGATCACCACGGTCACGATCGCCCAGAGCCGACGCGGCCAGGGCAGGCCGTCCTCGAACTCCACGGCGACGCCGGGCTTCGCCGTTTGATGGCTATCGGTCATGGACGGGCATTTTAATCGATTCTCAACCTTGTTCGGGCGCGGCCGGACGCCGGTTTTTAGTGAATATCAATCCGGCATTGTCATACTGGGGCGATGCTCATGTCATGCGTGAAAACTCCGGCCCGGTCGTGACGGTCATGGTGGCCAAATCCGGCGATCCCACGCCCGACGGCGCCGCGCCGATTCCGGATTCGTCTCCGCCGCCGCGGCAAACCCAGACCATTCCGGCTTCCGGCATCGGCCACAAGCAGCTTGCGACCCTCTACCGTTATTGGCACGGCAAATTGCAGGGGCGGGATATACCGCTTCGCGCCGATATCGATCCGACCGAAATTCCGGGCGCCATCTGGCCGCACACCATGATCCTCGAAGTGGTTCGGCAGGACGGCGCGATCCGCTTCCGCTATCGCCGCGTCGGCGAGGTGTTCTGGCGGGCGCTCGGCCGGGAACCGACCGGCAAGTTCGTCGACGAGGTTTTGCCCGATACCGCGGGCTATCGCGACTATGTCGTCGGGATCTACCGCGAGATGGTCGAGCGCTGCCGGCCGATGTACACCGAGAACTGCTTCACGCTCCACGGTCAGAGCGTGCCGATGTGGCACAAGCGCGTCAGCCTGCCCTTGTCGGGCGACGGCGGAAGCGTCGGCACCATCCTCGCCGGTCACGTCTTCGAGTATCCGCGCGATGACGATCACGCTTTCCCGCAGGTCAACGGCTTGCAGGAAGGCATCCGGGCGGTGATCGAGGAGCCATAGGGCCAAGGCCGCTTTTCGAGCTCGATTGTGCGGCGCGCATCTATGCCGCTAGACTAAGAAAGCATGATCGAAAGAGGCGGCGCGGGGAGGGATAAGTCATGAAAGCCAGTATTGGTAGGCGTGGCGGAATTCCGGCCGTGGCGGCGCTGCTGTTTGCGGCGGCCCTGATTGCCGGGCTGGTTTCAACGCCGACCGCGCAAGCGCAAGAGCTCAAGACCTGGCGGCACGGCATGCTCGAGGCCAAGAGCGACGCCGGCATCTTGATGATGATGACGCGCCACGACTTCGCCAAGAAATACGGCCTCAAGCTCGAGATCAGCCAGTTCAAGAGCGATGTTCCCGAGGTGCAGGCGGCGATCGCCGGCGAACTCGACAGCTTCGAGGGCGGCGTGCCCAGCGCCATCAGCGCCGACGGCCACGGCGCCGATATCCGGGTGCTCGGCTGCCATTGGCCGGTTTTGCCGCACGGCATCTTCACCAAGGACAGCGTCACCTCGATCAGCCAGCTCAAGGGCAAGACCTTCGCCATATCCGCTCCCGGCGCCATGCCCGATACCCTGGTGCGCACCGTGCTGGCGCAAAACAACATGTCGCCCGGCGACGTGACCTTCGCCAATCTCGGCAGCGACCTCGATCGCTACAAGGCGCTGCAGGCGGGCGTGGTCGACGCGGCGGTGGTGTCGGGCGAATACGCGCCGATCGCGCAGAAGGAAGGATTGAAATTGCTGGTGCGCGGCAGCGACGCGCTGCCGAAATTCATGCGCATCTGCATCATGTCCCCCGGCGCGGTGCTGAATCAGAAACGCGATCTGGCGGCCGCATTCCTCGCCACCGAGATGGATGCACTGCGCTATGCGCTGGCGCACAAGGACGAGACCGTCGCGTTGACCCAGGAATTGACCGGGACCCAGGCCGACGATCCGCGTCCGGCCTACATCTTCGACCAGGCCAAGGGCGGCGGCGTCGATCCGACCCTGGCGATCCCGATGGACAAGCTCGACTGGATGCAGCAGCAGATGATCCAGTCCGGCACCCTGCCGCAGGCCATCGATCTGAACAAATACGTCGCGCCGGGTGTCCGCGCCGAGGCGTTGAAGCTCATCGCCAAATAAATGCCGCGCTGGCTGATCACTTGCCTGTCGCTTGCGATCTTTCTCTCGGTCTGGGAATTCTTCGGCCGCGACATCAATCCGGTGTTCGGCTCCTATCCGAGCGCGATCCTGGCCGCCTTCTGGGATCTGACGCGCTCGGGCGAACTTCCGGCGGCGCTCGCCCAGAGCCTGCAGCCCTTCGTCGTCGGCTATGCGCTGGCGATCGCGATCGGCGTGCCGTTGGGCCTGGTCATCGGCCGTTTCCGCACCATGGAGGCGGCGCTCGGCATCTACGTCACGGCCGGCTACGCCATGCCCCTGGTCGCGCTGGTGCCGCTGCTGATGCTGTGGCTGGGACTCGGCTTCAAGGTCAAGGCGGCGGTGGTGCTGCTGATGTCGGTGTTTCCGATCTGCATTAACACCTGGGCGGGGGTGGCCGCCGTGCCCAAGAGCCTGATCGACGTCGGCAAATCCTTCGTCGCGTCGGATACCGTCATCCTGCGCCGCATCGTGCTGCCGGCGACCTTGCCTTATATCATCGTCGGCATACGCCTGGCGGTGGGGCGCGCCGTGGTGGCCATGGTGATCGCCGAATTCTTCACCGCGATTTCCGGCCTCGGCGCCATCATCATCAACTCGGCCAATAACTTCGACACCGCCAAGATGTTCGTGCCGGTGCTGGTGCTGGTGCTGCTGGCGACCGGCCTCAACGCGCTGATCGGCGCGTTCGAGCGGCGCATCGCGCCCTGGCAGGCCGAAATCGCCGGCCGCGACAACTAGCGGGATTGCGCCGCATCATGCCCTCGGGCATGCTTCGCGCCATGAAGGACGACGCCCTGCTTGCCGGAACGGCGCGGCCGCTTGCCGCGGCGGGCGGAACGGCGCCTTATCGCATCTTCGTGCGCAACCTCGTCCTGGCGGCGCGCATCGGCGTTCACGCGCACGAGAAATCCCGGCCGCCGCGCTTGCGCATCGGCGTCGAGATCGACATGACGGGCGAGGCGCCGGGACGCGACGAAATCGCCGCCGTGCTCAATTACGAGACAATCGTCGAGGGCATCAGGCGCCTGGCGTCGGGCGGCCACATCAACCTGGTCGAAACCTTCGCCGAGCGGGTGGCGAAGCTCTGCCTTGCCGACCGGCGCGTCGCGGGCGTGCGCGTCAGCGTCGAAAAACTCGACGTCTATCCCGAGGTCGAAAGCGTCGGCGCGATCATCGAGCGGCGCCGGTAAGATTTAGGCGCCGGTTTCGATCGCCTGCGCCATGGATATCGCCTGGCGGGTCTCGGCGACGTCGTGGACGCGCAGGATCTGCACGCCCTGGCCGAAGGCGTGCAGCGCGCCGGCGAGCGAGCCGGGCAGACGCTGGCCGACCGCCGGCGCCTCGGCCAAGCCGCCGACCACCGATTTGCGCGATACGCCGATCAGCACGCCGCAACCCAGGCCGTGGAACAGCGCCAGCCGCGCCAGGATCTCGAAATTATGCACCGGTCCCTTGCCGAAGCCGATGCCAGGATCGACCACGATGCGCGCCTTGGCCACGCCCGAGACCTCGCAGGCCGCGATCCGGCCGTCGAGATAATCCGCGATCTCGACCGAGGCGAGATCGTAGTGCGGCTCGGCCTGCATGGTTTGCGGCTCGCCTTGCATGTGCATCAGCACGACAAACGCCTTGGCGCGCGCCGCCACCGCCGGGCTGCGCGGATCGCCCGACAGCGCGGTGATGTCGTTGATGATGCGCGCGCCGGCGGCGAGCGCGCCTTCCATGACGTCGGCGTGGCGCGTGTCGATCGAGACCGCCGCTCCGGCCGCGGCGAGCTCCCGCACCACCGTCTCCACCCGCCGCAGCTCTTCCTGCGGCGAGACCGGCTTGGCGCCGGGCCGGGTTGATTCGCCGCCGACATCGATGATGTCCGCTCCGGCAGTGAGCAGCGCGCGGCCGTGCTGGATGGCGCGGGCGGGATCGATGAACGCGCCGCCATCCGAAAAACTGTCCGGGGTCACGTTCAATATTCCCATGATCACCGGCCGGTCGAGCGCGAAGCTGGCCCAATGCGGGCGCTTGTCCGAGAGCGCCGCCAACAGCCGGGCGATGCGCGTCTTGACCGGCGTGTTCTGTCTCTCCGCCCAGGCGCGCAGCCGGGGCAGCGGCGCCACCGCGGCCGCGACGCCGCCGCGCCGCCGCGCCAGCAATTCGGCCGCGGCAAAGGCCTTGATCCCTCCGGCCAGCGGCAGCGCCAGCTCGCGTTCGAGCGCCATGGAAGCGACCTTGCCGGCAAGCAGCCCGAGCGGCCGGAGCCAAAGCTGTGCGCTGGAGGTCTCGTCGTCGATCAGGGATTCAAGATCGGTCGCAATCGGAATGTTCTGTGGCATGGCGGCGCGGGGGTTGCGGTGCCTTCCCTAGCATATTCGCCGGAATCCGGTGATTCTATTCAAACCGGCGGTATCGCTTGCCGGATAGAGGATGGCGCATATCGGCCGCAAGCCATCGCAGCGCCGCGTTAATGCTTCACTAACCATGGACAGACGATGATCCGGGCATGGGCCATCCCTTGGATCTCCTCCATCTCGGCTTCGGCGGCGAAATAGCCCTCGCGGTCTATGTCTTCCCGCTGGTGCTGGCGGGGATCAGCGACTTCCGCACCCTGCGCATTCCCAATTATCTCACTGTCGCCTTGGCGGCGGCGTTTCCGCTCGCGGCGCTGGCCGCCGGCCAGCCCATCGACTGGCTTTCGCATCTCGAGGCCGGACTCATCGTCTTCGCCGCCGGCGCGGCGCTGTTCGCCTTCAACTTCATGGGCGGCGGCGACGTCAAACTGCTGGCGGCGACGGCGCTGTGGGCCGGGCTCGGACAGGTGTTGCCGCTGCTGGCGACGGTGGCGTTCGTCGGCGGCGTCTTCTCGATCGTGGTGCTGATGCTGCGCCATCCGCTGGTGCAGACGACCATTCTGGCGAGCCTGCGCCGGCTGCCGGACTTCATGCAGAAAAAGATGCCGATCCCTTACGGCATTCCCATCGCCGTCGCCGGCCTGCTGATGGCGCCGATGCTGCCGGTTTTCGGCTGAGCATCGCGGCCCGTAACAATCCGTTAATTGTCGCATTCGAGGCGATTGCTCGGCTTTAGCCGAAGCTTAAGCATGCCTCGATAGATTTCTCCCTCGACCGGGGCGACCCGGCCGCGCCGTGCTTCCGGCCTCCATCCCGTGCCTTCCGGGCCCGGGCGGGAGATGCGGGATTAGCGAACGAGGTGAGACGTGCCGCATTTCCGCTGGAAGCCGGCGGGGCTGCTGATCGCAGCGCTGCTGCTCGCAAGCCAGCCCGGATCCGTTCCGGCCGCGGAGATCGCGTCGCTACCGACGGCGCGCCAAGCGGCGCCGCGGATGTTCGGCAAGCGCGAGATTCACTCCTCCAACCTTTCCCAGTTCACGCGCTGGACCGGCTTGCTCGCGCGCTGGAAGGCGCAACGCGCGGCCGCCGCCAAATCCTGTAACGCGCCCGATGCCGCGGCATCGGCTTGCACGCCGCCGGAATGGACCGGTCTCGTCGAACGCATGCGCGGTCTGCCGCTGCGCCGTCAGCTCGCGGCGGTCAACGACGCGATCAACGCCCACCCCTATGTCTCGGCCGTGCGGAATTGGGGCGACCCGGCGTATTGGGAGACGCCGTTCGAATTCATGCGCGCGAACGGCCAGTGCCAGGATTACGCCATCACCAAGTTCCTGCTGCTGCGCGAGCTCGGCGTGCCCAACGATCGGATGCGACTGGTGGTGTTGCGCGACGTGCGCCGCCAGGTCGATCACGCCGTGCTGGTGGTGTCGGTCGAAGGCGAAGAACTGCTGCTCGACAATCTGATCGATGGTGTCGTGCCGGCGTCGGCGCCCGCCAATTACAGGGCCTATTATTCGATCAACGAGACCGGCTGGTGGCTCCATCTGCCCAATCCGCTCATACCCGGCGGCGTGGTCTCGCCGGTCGCCAGCCGATGAGAAGCCGTCAAAGCGGCTATCGGCGAACCATTCTCGGTCATGGGTGCGCGTCTACGAATTGGTACAAATTAGATTACAAACCTGTCAGAGCCGGCCTCCCGGGCCGAAACAACTTGCCTAATATGACCCGAGTCTGTAGCTTCAAAACGGCAGATGACTGCGGGTATTTAGCCAAGTCCGCGGTGCCGACCGGCGCAAGACCGGCGGGCGGGGGCGGCGGGAGCCGGGCATCATTTCCCGGATCGGTTCGTGGATAGGGCCGGTTCGTCAAGGTGCAGTGCCTCGAAATGGGGCCGCGCACCGCCGAACCAACCATTCGGTAGCGGGGGAACTTTTTTGGCCGCTGGACTGCGCAGGTTGGGGGGACGAGTGTTTCCCGAGCGTCAGCTGTTGCTCAGGAGCTCCAGCAACGTTCGCTCGATCCTGTTTCCGGGCTGGATGCAAGCGATGGTTGTCGTCGCCTGCGTCGGTACGCTCGTCAGCGCCGGCTTCCTCGCCGCGCAATATGTCGCGCTGCATCGCACGCTCGACCAGATCGCCGGCACCGACAATTCCTCGCTCCTGTCGCTCCACACCGACACGCCCGACGCCGCGCGCGCCATAGCCAACGGCACGGCGATGGTCGATCTGAACCATCGGCTCGCCGCGCTCAACGACCAATACACAGCGCTCAACGGCCAATACGCCACGCTCAAGTCGCAGCACGATTCCGATCAGGACAAGATCACCGCGCTGGCGGCTCAGGTCACTGCGCTCAACGACGCCGCGGCCAAGGCAAACAGCGGCCAAGCCGCCGCCGACCTGACCGCGACGCTGAACGACGCGCGCACCGCGCTGCAAAACTCCGAAGCGCAGCGCACCGATCAGGCCAACCGCCTTCGTCAGCTCGAATCCGACATGCAGGCCGCCAAGCAGCGTAATGACCAGATGAAGACCCAGATGGCGGCCAAGGATCAGCAGTTGCAGCAAGTGATGCTCGAGCGCGACCGCTTCCGCGCCCTGCTAAACGACAAATCGAGCAACGCCGCGCCGATCCTCGTGCCGCCGGCCGTCAACCCGCAAAGCTCGGCGGTCGTGACGCCGCCGGTCGACGACGAGCAGACGGATTCGCTGGTCGACAATCCGTCGGCGCCGCCGCCGCCGTCGCCGGCCGACAATCGCGGCGCCGGCCAGATCCGCGGCGACAACAGCGCCGGCCGGGTGGCGGGCGAAATGGAAATGCTGCTCGCGTCCACCGGCCTCGATGTCGAGCGGCTTTTGAGCCGCATCGGGCCGGTCGCCTCCAACGCGCCGGCGCAGGGCGGACCCTTCGTCGCCCTCAACAGCCCGACCGCCGTCGCGGCGGAGGACAGCCAGCGCCAGGCGCAGCTGCAAAAGCTGCTCAAGACTCTGCCGCTCACCGCGCCGCTGGTGAACTACCAGATCGGCAGCGGCTTCGGCCCGCGCCGCGACCCGTTCAACGGCCGCGAGGCGTACCATACCGGACTCGATCTCGAAGCGCCCTACCGCACGCCGGTCTACAGCACCGCGCCCGGCACGGTAATATTTACGGGCGTTAAGGAAGGCTATGGCCGCACCGTCGACATCAGCCACGGCAACGGAATCGTAACCCGTTTCGCGCATCTTCACCGCATTCTGGTGGCGCGCGGGCAGCGTGTTGGTGCACACTACGAACTCGGCGAGCTCGGCAGCACCGGACGCAGCACGGGACCGCACCTGCACTACGAAGTCATCGTCGACGGCAGGCCGCTGGATCCCGCCAAGTTCTTGGAGGCGGGTCGCAATGTTGTTCAAGCGAGATCACAACAATAGGCATGGCGCGGTGAGACAGAACAGCAATAGCAGAAGCCGCGGCGTACCCTCGATCCTCAGCGACGGCTTCAAATCCGAAGGCGACATCATCAGCGACGGCGAGGTTCACATCCTCGGCGCGCATTCCGGCAATCTCGTCGCGCACAAGTTGACGCTCGGCGAGGGCGGCTCGATCACCGGCACGGTCGAGGCCGAGACCGCGCTGATCAACGGCAATCTCTCCGGCCGGCTGACCGCGGTGTCGGTCGAGCTGGGAGCGACCGCTTCGGTCACCGCCGATATCGTCTACGTCTCGATGAAGATGGAACCCGGCGCGGTCTATGAAGGCTACAGCCGCCGCGTCGACAGCATCGAGAGCTTTTCGGCCGACGGCATGAAGCTGTCGCCGCCGCAGCGCCAGCAGCTCGAGAAGATGCGCGGCGGGCACGAGGGCGTGGCCGGCACCGCCGACTAGCGCGCGGCGCGCGTCAGCGCGCCCTTGAAGGTTTCCGCATCGACGTTTCCGCCCGAGGCTATGACCGCGACGGTCTTGCCGCGCCATTTGTCGCCGGTCGCCAGCACGGCGGCCACCGCCACCGCGCCGCCCGGCTCCAGCACCAGCTTGTAGTCGGCGAAGGCCATCGCCATGGCGCGGCAGGTCTCGTCGTCGCTCGCGGTCAGGCTTCCGGCGAGCAGGCGCCGCGCGATGGCGAAGGGAATCTTGCCGGGCGAAGGCGCCATCAATGAATCGCAGATCGAGCGCGCGGCGGCATCGTTGGCGCGAATATCGCCGGCGGCCAGCGAGCGGCGCATATCGTCCATGGTCTCCGGTTCGGCCGCGTAGATCGAAGTGTCCGGGCTCGCGGCTTTGACCGCGAGCGCCACCCCCGCGACCAGCCCGCCGCCGCTGCACGGCGCCAGCACGGCGTCGAGACGAACGCCCATCGCCAGCGCCTGGCGCGCCAATTCGAGCCCGGCGGTGCCCTGGCCGGCGATCACGCGTGCGTCGTCATAGGGGGGTATCAACGACGCGCCGCGCTCGGCTGCGATCCGCCCGGCGATCGCCTCGCGGCTTTCCGTGTAGCGGTCGTAGAACACCAGCTCGGCGCCATAGGCCTTGGTATTGGCGGCCTTGATCGCGGGCGCGTCCGCCGGCATGACGATGACCGCGGGCATGCCAAGCAATTGCGCCGCCGCCGCCACGCCCTGGGCGTGATTGCCCGAGGAATAGGCGACCACGCCACGCCGGCGCGCTTCATTGTCGAGCGATAGGAGCGCGTTCAAGGCGCCGCGAAATTTGAACGAGCCGGTGCGTTGCAGGCTCTCCGCCTTGACCAGCAGCCGGAATCCCAGCCGCGCATCGGCCGCCGGGGAAAACAACAGCGGCGTCGCCACGATATGAGGCGCGATCCGCGCCAGCGCGTCCGCGATTTCGGCCGCGCCGGGCGGCGCCGGAATCTTGTCTTCGGGCATTAGAGCCCCAGCAGCGCCGGCAGCTCGGCCAGCGATTGGATCTCGGCTTCGGGCGTTGCGGGCAGCCGCTCGGGCTTGGCGCCGGCGCGATTGACCCAGGCCACCCGAAAGCCGAAAAGCGCCGCCCCCGCCGTATCCCAGGCATTGGACGAAACGAAGCAGATGCGCTCCGCCGCCAGGCCGAGGCGCGATGTGGCCAGCGCATAGACGCTGGGATGGGGCTTGTAGATGCCGCAATCCTCGACCGAAATCGCGTGCGCGAGGAGATCGCCGATGCCGGCCGATTTGACCGCCGCCGCCAGCATCTTGGGCGAGCCGTTGGACAGGATGGCGGCCGGCCTGCCGGCGCGCTTCAAGGCTTCGAGCGTGGTCTTGGCGTCGGGATAGGCCGACAGCACGAGATAAAGCTCCATCAGCCGCGTCCGCAAACCGGTTTCTTCGATGCCGAGCGTTTCCATGGCGTAGTCGAGCGCCTCGCCGGTCACCTGCCAGAAATCGGCGTGGCGGCCCATCAGGCTGCGCAGCCAGGAATATTCGAGCTGCTTGGCGCGCCACAGCGCGGAGAGATCGTCGGCCTTGGCGCCGAGCGCATCGCGGCATCGCTTTGCCGCCGAGGTCACGTCAAGCAGCGTGCCATAGGCGTCGAACACGCAGGCCGAGGTCGATGACAGGGCCGGGTTGGCCATGCGCTTCTCAGCGCTTCAGGTCGCTGGCGAGGGTGAAGGCCAGGGTGGTCTCGCCCAGCCGCAGGCGGTAGATCTGCAAATTCTCGAGCACGCGCTGCACATAGTTCCGCGTTTCGTCGATCGGGATCGATTCCACCCAATCGATGACGTCGACATTGGACGAGCGCGGATCGCCGTAATCGCGGATCCATTCCTTCACCCGCGCCGGGCCGGCGTTGTAGGAGGCGACCGCCAGCACGTAGGAGCCGGAAAAGTCGTTGAGCAGCCCGTCGATATAGGCCCGTCCCAGCGTCACGTTATAGAGCTTGTCGGTGGTCAGCTTCTGCTTCGAATAGGGGATGTGCAGCAGCTTGGCGACCAGGCTCGCGGTCTTGGGCATGAGCTGCATCAGCCCGCGCGCCCCGGCATGGCTCACCGCGGCATGGTCGAAGGCGCTTTCCTGACGCGTCATGGCGAGCAGCAGCGGAGTTTCGACCGTGTCTTGCTTGCTCGTCGGAGGCAGGTCGGGGATCGGATAGCCCTCGGCGATGAGGTTGACCCCGGCGTAACCGGCGCGCTTGGCCGCGGCCACGGCCAGGTCGGGGCGGCCGATGTCGATCGCCAGCTGCGTGACCAGCACGAAATCCGACGGGGTCGAGGCCAGGTCGGCCAACCGCCGCAGGAAAGGCCGCACCGTCTCGTTCGCGCCGACGTCGCCCAGATCGCGCGTCACCTGCACCAGCTCGCGCTGCTCAAAGGCCGCGATCTCCTCCGGTTTCGGCTTGGGCTCGTTGAGAACCGAAGCGGGCGCCGCGCTGCGCGCCTCGGCGGCAAGCTGACCGTAATAGGTCGTCACCTTATCGGCGGCGTTGTCGTACCATTTGGTGGCGAGATCCTTCTTGCCCATCGCCTCGGCCGCGCGCGCCGCCCAATAGGCGCCGCGCGAAAGGCTGATCGGCAATTTCATCTCGTTGTAGAGCCGGACGAAATGATCGTAGGCGATCTCGGGCTTGTTGAGAAAGCGCAGCGCGATCCAGCCCGACAGAAATTCCAGCTCGGCGAAGGCCGGTCCGGTGGTGGCGTCGTGGCGCTCGGCCAGGCGCAAGGCCGCGTCCGGCTGGCCGTCGGTCAGCGCGCGGCGCGCCACGAATTCCCGTTCGACCGCCCATTGCGTCGCGTGGTCGGGATCGGGCGGCGCTGTATCGAGCAGCGCGATGGCGTTGTCATCCCTGAATTTGCGCCGGTACCAGCGCACCAGGTCGAACATCAGGCCGGGGTCTTTTTGCTGATTGGGCGGCAGCTTGAGCGCCGTCTGGTCGGCGCCGGTTTTCAAGGCGGCCAGCGCCAGCCGCGTCTCGGCCACGGCATGCGCGCCGCCGGTCACCAGCGGCAGCATGCGCTTGGCCGCGGCCGTCTGTCCGTCCCACAGCAGGCGGTCGAGGCGCATCTCGTTGTCCACCGGGCGCAGCACGCCGCGAAAGCGCTGCTGCATCGATTTCTCGTCGAAGGGGATGAGGTCGCTGTTGATCCAGATTTCGCGGATCCGCGCTTCGCCCTTGTCGCGGTCGCCGGCGGAGATCGTGATCTCGGCCTCGCGCAGCTTGCCGTTGAAGCTCACCGGCGGATGGTTGGCGAACCAGGCGGTGACATCGGCGTCGCTGGCGCCGGACATCGATTCTTCGACGCGCTGTTCCAGCAGCTGCTGGCTCGGCCAGTCGGGATGGTCGGTGACGAACTGGGTGATCTCGAAAAAGCTCGCGCCGCTGCCGCCGCGCGTGAGCGAAAGCCACTTGAGCGCCAGCGCGGGAAGCGGATCGCTCGCCTTGTCGGCCTGGATCCAGGCCGCCCGCATGTCGCCCTTTTCGGCCGCCGCGAAGGCGGCCTGATAGAGCTTGCGGTCGCCGTCGGACAACGGCGCCGCGCCCGCATGCTGCGACGGGCCGAGCAACGCGAAGAACAGGATGAAAAGACCGGCGATAAACGACTTCACCCGCGCAATACTCCCCGGCCCCCGTCTTCCCTTGCGAGGCGCCAAGCCCAGTCTAACGGTCGCGACCGCCGCTGTCAGGCGAATGGTTGCAGTCGGCGGCGCCGGAGGTCTATTTTGCCGCATGGGGCGGGTTCGGACCGGGCCCCGGAGGTCAGGATGTTCAAGGGTTCCTTGGTCGCGCTCATCACGCCGTTCCGCAACGGCGCGGTGGATGAGAAGGCGTTCCAAAGCTTCGTCGACTGGCAGATCGGCCAGGGCACGCAAGGCGTGGTGCCGTGCGGCACGACCGGCGAGTCGCCGACGCTGAGTCATGCCGAACACAAGCGCGTGATCGAGCTGTGCATCGAGGCGGCGAAGGGCCGCGTGCCCGTGGTCGCTGGCACCGGCTCGAACTCGACATCCGAAGCGATCGAGCTGACGAGTCACGCCAAGGAGGCCGGGGCCGACGCGGCGCTGATCGTCACGCCCTATTACAACAAGCCGACGCAGGAAGGCCTTTATCAGCACTACAAGGAGATCAACGACGCGGTCGACTTGCCGTTCCTGATCTACAACATCCCGGGACGCTGCGTCGTCGACATGAGCGTCGCCACCATGGCGCGGCTGGCCAAGCTGCCGCATGTGATCGGGGTCAAGGACGCGACCAACGATCTGGCGCGGCCGTTGAAGACGCGCCAGGTGATGGGCAAGGATTTCTGCATGCTGTCGGGCGAGGACGCGACCGCGCTGGCCTTCCTGGCGCAGGGCGGTGACGGCTGCATTTCGGTCACTGCCAATGTGGCGCCGCGCGCCTGTGCCGAGATGCACGCGGCCTGGCAGAAGGGCGACGCCAAGCACGCGGTCGAGATCAACGATCGCCTCGGCGCCCTGCATGAGGCGTTGTTCGTCGAGACCAGCCCGGCGCCGGTCAAATACGCGGCCTCGCTGCTCGACAAGTCCACGCCCGAGGTGCGGCTGCCCTTGGTCCAGGCGAGTTTGGAAGCCCAGGCCCGGGTCAAAAGCGCGATGCGCTCCGCCGGCCTGCTGAACTAGAAGCTTCATGGCGCTCCGCGGCGACGAGCGATACGTCGCGCAAAACCGGCGCGCACGTCACGACTACCTGATCGAGAACACGCTCGAGGCCGGGATCATGCTCACCGGCACCGAGGTCAAGGTGTTGCGCAAGGGCTTGGCCTCGATCGCCGAGGCCTACGCCACCGAAAAGGACGGCAAGATCTATCTCTTGAACGCGCATTTCCCGATCTATGCCTCGGCGCGGGTCAATCACGAGCCGCGCCGGTCGCGTTTGTTGCTGCTGCACAAGCGCGAGATCGATAGGCTCCTGGGTGCCGTTAAGCGCGACGGCATCACGCTCATCCCGCTGGCGGTCTATTTCAACGAGCGCGGCCGGGCCAAGCTGCAATTGGGCCTGGCCAAGGGCAAACGCAAAGCCGACAAGCGCCAGGCCGAGAAGGAACGCGACTGGCAGCGCGACCGCGCGCGGCTGATGCGCGACAAGGGCTAAGCGAGCCGCTTCTTCAATTCCACAAAGACGCTCTCGAACATCGCCACCGTCAGGGTTCCGGTGTTGGTGTTGTAGCGCGAGCAGTGATAGCTGTCGGCCAGCAGCGGCGCGGCTGCGGGCGCATGTACCGCGCCGTGGCGGAAGGGGAAGCCTGATTTGCGCTGGCCAAGCGCGGTGAGCGCGGCGTTGTGCGCGATCTGGCCCAGCGCCAGGATCGCTATCAAATTCGGCATCGATGAAATCTCGGATGCCAGAAAACCGCCGCACGCTTTGATCTCGGCCGGCTCGGGCTTGTTCTGGGGCGGCACGCAGCGCA
>DATNMV010000269.1:0-7502 GCA_035602175.1 Allostellaceae bacterium | reverse complement strand
GGGCGTGAAGACGCCCTTCCTCTATTCGATGATGGGCACGCTGCCGGGCAAGGCGGAATGGTTCGCCGCGCTCGAGGCTCAAGGCGTGCCGGTGTTCAACGACGTCGAGGCCATGGCCGAATGCGCCGGCCTCTTGGCGCGTTATCCGGCGCTCAAGCGGCTCGCGGGCGCATGACGCCTAGCTGGCGCGATAGAGATAGTGGCGGCCTTCGCGCACGCCTTCGGGCGGCGGCAGGACTTCCCAGCCCGGCAGATCGAGCGGCTTCTCGCTCACCACCACCGCGCCGGCGCGCAGGATGGGCGCGATCAAGGGCGCCAGCTCCGCGGCCAGCCGCGCCTGGTCGGTCACCGGGAAGTTGAAATGCGCGAGCGCGGCGCTGCGCTTCAGCCGGTTCCAATGGAGCGGCAAGGTCTCGCGCGGGTCGCCGGATATCCGCTCGCCGGGCGCGGGCGCGTCGGCGGCGGCGGCCGAAACAGGTCCGGCGTCGAACACGATGAGCTCGCGCCGCCGCAGAATCTCGCGCAGATGATCGAAGGCGCTGCCGTCGCCGAAGCCCAATTGCAACGCAGGGCCGGGCAGCTGCGCGGCCAGGTCGGCGGCGCGCTCGAGGCAGGCGCGCTGCGTCATCAATCGCCGGATGGACATGTCGAGTCCGCTCAATCGATCCGCCCCGCTGCGAATTTCCCGCAAAACCGCGCCAGCATCGCCCAGGGGACACGGCTTGTCGAGTGCGCCTCCCGATTCGCCCGCGGGATTCGGCCCCGAATCCGCCCTCCCATCCGCCCCGAATTCGGGGCGCGACTCGGGGATATCCGGCCATAAACCGCCCTAGGCTTATGGCGGGGGTCGCGGTCCGGGAGTATCTTTGAAATGAGCCGAGTCGGGGGTAATGCGATGCCGTTGGTCAAATACACGCGCCGGCAGCCGGGCCGCAAGGAACGCATGTTCATGAGCGGGATGTGGATGACCTCGGCCGCTTCCGTGATCGCCGGGTTTTTCCTCCGTCTGCTGGCGAGTTTCATGCATCGGTCCGATGTCCGTCTCGGCGGCGTCGCGCTGATCGCGCTGGGATTGCTGATCGCCATGTTGGCCGCGGCGGCCGAAAGCCTCAGCCGCCGCCGCAGCCGCTAGCGCCGGGATTCAGGGCACCAGGCGATAGCCGCCGGGCTCGGTGATCAGGATCTCGGCCTTGGCGGGATCGCGCTCGATCTTCTGCCGCAGCCGGTAGACGTGGGTTTCGAGCGTGTGGGTGGTGACGCCCGAATTGTAGCCCCAGACCTCGTTCAACAGCACGTTGCGGCCGATGACCCGCTCGCCGGCGCGATAGAGGTATTTGAGGATCGCGGTTTCCTTTTCGGTGAGGCGCACTTTCTTGCGCTTGGGATCGTCGATCAGCAGCTTGGCGCTCGGCCGGAAGGTATAGGGCCCGATGGTGAACACCGCGTCCTCGCTTTGCTCGTGCTGGCGCAGCTGGGCGCGCAACCGCGCCAACAGGACGTGGAGGCGGAAAGGCTTGGTGATGTAGTCGTTGGCGCCGCTGTCGAGTCCGAGCACGGCGTCGGCGTCGCTGTCGGCCGCGGTCAGCATCAGGATCGGCGAACGCACGCCTTCGCGCCGCATCAGCCGGCACAATTCGCGCCCATCCATGTCGGGCAGCCCCACGTCCAAGAGCACGGCGTCGTGGTATTGGCGCTTGACGCAATCGAGCGCCTCGCTCGCCGTGCCGGCTTCGACCGCGGCGAATTCCTCGTGCAGCTGCAATTGCTCGGCGAGCGAATGGCGCAAGGCCGCATCGTCGTCCACGATCAAAATCCTGCGGTTCGCGCTCATGCTGGTTCCGGGCCCCGTTCGGGATAGTGATATACGGGCGCGGCGTCCGCTCCAAGCGGCGCCGACAGCCTATGATAGGGCGTCGGGGGTTCGCGCCTCCCCCAAGATCGCCCAATAAAGCGTCACGATTCAAGCACTTGCACCAAGGCCGCACGGCCGAGCGGGGAATCGGGCGCGGCCAGGAGCCCGAGCAGGCTGAAATGATCCTCGCCCGGCAATTCGACGGTTTCGACGGAGGCGCCGTGGCCGCGCCAGGAAGCCGCGAAGCCGCGCGCCTGGCGGCGCAACTCGAGGCTTTCCCGCCCGCCCGAGGCCACCAGCACGCGGCAGCGCGCGGGCGGCGGCCAATGCGCCGGGCTCAGGCGCCAGGATTCGTCGCGGTCGAGCCCCAGGCTGGCGTTGAGGAAGGAGTGCCGCACCGGCTCGAGATCGTAGATTCCGCCCAGGCCGATCGCGCCCCGGACCGGCTGGCCCAGCAACTCGTAAGGACGCCAGGGCATGGAGGCCGCCATCATGGCGAGATGCGCGCCGGCGCCGTGGCCGGCGAGGTGGATGCGCGTCGCGTCGATGTCGAGTTCGGCGGCGTTGCGGTAGAGCCAGGCCACGGACCGGCGCACTTGCTCCACCATGTCGCCGAGCTTGGTCGCCGGCGCCAGGCCGTAATTGACCAGCGCCACCGCGATGCCGCGTTCGAGGAAAGGAGGCGCGAGAAAGGTGAAGCCGTTCTTGTCGAGCGACTGCCAGTCGCCGCCGTGGAAGAAGACCAGCAGCGGCGAAACTTTCCCCGGCACCGGAAAGAAGTCCAGCCGTTCGCGCACTTCCGGCCCGTAAGCCAGGTCGAGCTTGGCCGCCAATCCTTCGCGCGCCCGCTCGGAGGAATCGCTCCAGCGCCGGATATGATGGAAAAAAGACGGCGTCGCGGCGCGCGGATTGTATTGCGCGTCGAGGTCGGCCTGCTCGTAGTCGCGATAAACCGGCATCGCCCCAACCATAAGGCCGCTTCGCGCCGCCGCAAGGGTGACGAATACCGGCCCGCGCGATATATCTAGTCCATGACCGGGGTCTCCACCATCGTCACCGTCTACAACAAGGAGCGCTTCCTGCCGCAAGTGCTGGGCGCGATCTTCGCGCAAGATGGCGATTTCGCGCGCGAATACGTGTTCATCGACGATGGTTCGACCGACGGCTCGTTCGCGCTCTTGGAAAAGCTCTGCGCCGGCCGCCGGGACGTGCGCCTGATCCGCCAGGCTAACGCCGGCCCGGCCAAGGCGACCAACGCCGCCGTCAAAGCGGCCAAGCTTCCCTGGCTCAAGATCGTCGACGGCGACGATCTGCTGGCGCCGTGGTGCACGCAATCCCTGCTCGACGCCGCCGCCCGCCTCGGCGCCCGTTTCGCGCTCGGCCGCAACGTCTATTACGATTCCGACCGGCCCGAAAGTTTCGCGCGCCATCCTCCGGCGGCGGCAACCCCGCGCCGCCACGATCTGTTCGCCGAATGCCTCCGGAACGCGCCCGGCAATCTGACGCCGACGCTGATCGACCGCGCGTTCTATTGGGAGGCGGGCGGCTGCGACGAGCGGCTCTTCACCCAGGATTTCTCGCTGCTGTTGCGGCTGTCCTGGCGCGAGCAGCCGGCGGCGCTCGACGTGGTGGTGAGCGCCAGCCCCGATCTCTCGGGCGGCCGCGTCTCGGGCAACCAGCGCCTCATGCTCAAGGAGATCAATCAGGCGATCCTCTATTTCCTGCGCGAGACGCCGGGCCTGCCCTTCGGCAGCCGCCGCAAGGCGGTCGAGCGCGCCTTCGGCCGCGCCTGGAAATGGCAGCACCGGCGTGTCGGCGCCTCGATCGGGTCGCGCTGGTTCTGGCTCTATGCGTTGGCGAAGCTCGCGCCGCCCGCGCTCGGCGAGCATTTCCTGCCGCAGACGCTCGACGCCTTCGCCGAGCCGGGCGCGGCGCGATGACCGGGGTTTCCACCGTCGTCACGGTCTACAACAAGGCGCCCTATCTGCCGGCGGTGCTGGGCGCGATCTTCGCGCAGGATGGCGATTTCGAGCGCGAATACGTCTTCATCGACGACGGTTCGACCGACGGTTCGGGCGATCTTCTCGACCGGTTATGCGCCGGCCGCGCCGAGGCGCGCGTCGTTCATCAGGCGAATGCCGGCCTCTCGGCCGCCACCATCGCCGGCGTCAAGGCCGCGAAACTTCCCTGGCTCAAGCTGGTGGACGGCGACGACGTGTTGGCGCCCTATTGCACCCGCATCCTGCTCGACGCGGCGACACGCTTGGGCGTCAAATTCGCTTACGGCGGCTGGGCGTCCTTTCCGCCGGGTGGCGCGTTCGATTTCAGCCGCTTCGATCCCGCGCGCGCGGAGGCGCGGCGGGTCGAGCCCTTCGGCGAATTCCTCAAGAACTGCCCGGTGACCATGAGCCGCACGCTGATCGAACGGGCGGAATACTGGAAAGTGGGCGGCGCCGATCCGCGCATTTCGACGGTCGATCACTCGCTGCTGCTGCGGCTGTCCTGGCGCGGCCCCGCGGCGGAGGTGGACATCCCGTTGGGCGCGACCTCCGCAATCGTGCCCGGCCGCATGAGCGACAATGTCGGCTTCATGCTGCACGAAACCAACCGCTCGATCATCTATTTCCTGGCCGAAACCGAAGGGCTTTCCTGGCGTCACCGCTATACCGCGGTCGAGCGCGCCTTCGGCCGCGCCTGGAAATGGCAGCACCGGCACCTGGGCCGCTCGATCTGGTCGCGCTGGTTCTGGTTCTATGCGCTGGCGAAGCTCGGCTTTACCCCGCTCGCGGCGCCTTATCTGGCCGAGACCCTCGACGCCTTCGCCCCCGCGCGCCGCGAGGCGCGCTAAAGTCAAAGCGCCGCCCGCCGAACCGGCCTAGCGCAACAGCCATACGCCGAGCGCGATGGTGAGAATGGTCACCGGCGCGCCGACGCGGAAATGATCCCAGAAGCCGATGGTGATGCGCGCGCGCCGCGCGTTCTCCACCACGATCAAATTTGCGACCGAGCCGAGGATGGTGAGATTGCCGGCGAAAGTCGCCGCCATCGCCAGCACCAGCCAGGCGCGGTGCGGGTCAGCGAGATCGGGGATGAAGGGCGCGATCACCAGCACCGCCGGAACGTTGCTCACCAGGTTCCCGAGCAACGCGGCGATCACGGCGAGATTGGCGGGCTGATTCAATTGCAAATGCCCCACCGCGGCGCGCAGCTCGGGCGTCAACACCGCCTTCTCCAGCCCGGCGACGACGATGAACAAACCGGCGAACATCAGCAGCAGCGGCCAGTCGATCTCGCGCATGACGCGGTCGGGCTTGACCCGCCTTGTCAGCAGCAACAGCGCCCCGGCTATGATCGCGGCCTTGGCGGGCGCCGTGCCCCAGAAGAAGAATCCGACCAGGAAGACGATGACCACCAGCGTCTTGATGAGCAGCCCGCGGTCCCATTTGACCGCGAGCGCGGGCGGCTTGAGCGCGCCGCCGCGCGCCAGTTCCGCGCGGTAAAACAGCGCCAGCAGCGCCACCGCCACGACCAGGCCCGCCGCCGCGACCGGCGCGAGCGCGGCGGTGAACTGGCCGTAGGGGATGTGCGACAGGCTGCCGATCACGATGTTCTGCGGATTGCCGGTGATGGTGGCGGCGCTGCCGATGTTGGAGCCCATCGCCACCGCCAGCAGATAGGGCACGGCGTTGCGGCCCATCCGCCGCGCGATGGTCGCGACCACCGGCGTCAACATCAGGCAAACGGTGTCGTTGACCAGGAAGGCGGACAGCAAAGCCGAAACCCCGGCCACGCCCGCGAGCAGATAGAACGGGCGGCGCGCATGCTGTCCGACCCACAGCGCCGCGAGCTCGAAGAACCCGGCGAAGCGCAGATTGGCGACCACGATCATCATGCCCAAGAGCAGCGTCAGCGTGTCGAGATTGACGGCGCTGTAGGCCTCGTTCAGCGACAGCGTGCCGCTCGCCACCATCAGGCTCGCGCCCAACAGCGCGGCGCCGGTGCGGTCGAGCCGCGACGTCGGCAGCCGGCCCAGCGCCACGACCAGATAGGTTCCGGCGAAGATGAGAAAGGCGATCATGCGAACGATCCCGGTCCGGTTTGCGGCGAAATCGGGGCAAATGCGATTTCCATCGATTACAGGAAAGCCGAGGCTTCCGCAAATATCCGGCTGTGGTAGAAGCAAGCCTTACGGCATGAGGGCCTGATGGCGCGTTTCGGCAAGGACGATCTGCGCGGCGACCGGCGGGAATCGCCCGCGCCGCGCCGCGGCGGGTCGCGGCAAACCGCGCGCCGCCAGGGCCTGGCCGCCGTGCTCTGCGTGCTCCTGCTGATCGGCGGCCTGCTCGCCTATTTCGCGCTCACCCTGCCGCCGACCAGCGATCTCACCGCCTCGGAGCGCCGCCCGTCGGTCACCATGGTGACCGAAGACGGCACGCTGATCGCGACCTTCGGCGATCTGTTCGGCGAACCGGTGCGCTTGAAGGATTTGCCGCGCTACGTGCCCCAGGCGGTGATCGCCACCGAGGACCACCGCTTCTATCACCATTTCGGCGTCGACCCGCTGGGCCTGCTGCGCGCGGCCTTCGCCAATTTGCGCGCCGGCCACGTCGTCCAAGGCGGCAGCACCATCACCCAGCAGCTCGCCAAGAACCTGTTCCTCACGCCCGAACGCACCGTTCCGCGCAAAATACGCGAGACCATGCTGGCGCTGTGGCTCGAGCACAAATTCTCGAAGGACCAGATCCTCGAGCTCTACCTCAACCGCGTCTATCTCGGCGCCGGCACCTACGGCGTCGACGCCGCGGCGCAGCGCTATTTCGACAAACCGGCCAAGGATCTGTCGCTTTACGAGGCGGCGGTGATCGCCGGGCTGCTGAAGGCGCCGACGCGCTTCAGCCCGGCCAACGATCTCGACCGCGCCGCCGCGCGCGCCGACCAGGTGCTCGCCAACATGGTCGAGGAGGGCTACATCACCCCGGCCCAGGCGCGCGCAGCCTCGCAACAGAAGACGCAACTCGCGCAAACCCAAAAGGCGCGCCCCGGCAGCCGCTATTTCGCCGATTGGATCGCGGAGCAGATTCCCGGTTTCGCCGACGTCGACGGCCGCGACGTGGTCGTCACCACCACGCTCGATCCCCGGATGCAGACGCTCGCCGAAAAGGCGGTGGACGGCACGCTCGACAGCGACGGCAAGAAATACAACGTCACCCAGGGCGCGCTGATCGCGCTTTCGACCGACGGCGCGGTCCGGGCCATGGTCGGCGGGCGCAGTTACGGCGACAGCCAGTTCAACCGCGTGACCCAGGCGCTGCGCCAACCGGGGTCGAGCTTCAAGCCCATCGTCTATCTCGCGGCGCTGGAAGGCGGCTTGCAGCCGACCGACGTGTTCAACGACGGGCCGGTGACCATCGGCGATTACCAGCCGCGCAACTACGAGAACAGCTATCGCGGCGACGTGACGGTGTCCGACGCGGTGGCCTATTCGATCAACACGGTGGCGGTGCAGGTGCTGGCGCGCGCCGGAATCGGCAACGTGCTCGCCGCGGCGCAACGGCTCGGCATCACCTCGGATTTGCCGCGCGACGCCAGCCTCGCGCTCGGCACCGGATCGGTGACGCTGATGGAGATGACCGCGGCCTATGCCGCCTTC
>DATNMV010000268.1:0-4299 GCA_035602175.1 Allostellaceae bacterium | reverse complement strand
CCCGCCGCCACGCCGCGCGGAAACGCCTTATCGAGCGCGGATATCGTCTGCGGCGACAGGGTCAAATCCGCCGCCTGGACGTTCTGCTCGAGGTATTTGCGGTGGCTGGTGCCGGGCAGCGCGACGATATAGGGCTTGCGGCTCAGCACCCAGGCGATCGCCAACTGCGCCGGCGTGCATTTCTCCCTGGCCGCCAGATCGTTGAAGGCCTTGAGCAAATTCACGTTGCGGTTGAGGTTTTCCGCCTGGAAGCGCGGATGCTGGCGCCGCCGGTCGTTCTCGCCGAGATCGCCCAAGCCGCCGATGGTGCCGGTGAGAAATCCGCGGCCGAGCGGGCTATAGGCCACATAGCCCACGCCCAGCTCCTCGCAGGTCTTGAGCAATTCGTCCTCGGCATCGCGCGTCCACAGCGAATATTCGGTCTGCAGGCAAGCCATGGGATGCGCCTTGTGCGCGCGGCGCAACGTGGCGGGCGCGGCCTCGGAGATGCCGAGGAAGCGGATCTTGCCCTGCTGCTTGAGCTTGACCATCGCGCCCACCGTGTCCTCGATCGGCACGTCGGTGTCGACGCGGTGAATGTAATAGAGGTCGATCATGTCGAGCCCCAGCCGCTTCAGGCTCTTCTCGCAGGCCTCGATCACGTATTCCGGGCGGCCGTTCACGCCCTGGGAACCGGGTGTCTGGATGTTGCCGAATTTGCTCGCCAGGATGGCCTTGTCGCGCCGTCCCTTCAGCGCGCGGCCGACCAACTCCTCGTTCTTGCCCGCGCCATAGGCGTCGGAGGTGTCGATCATGTCGACGCCGAGCTCGAGCGCGCGGTGGATGGTGGCGATCGCCTCTTCGGGATCGGGGGTGCCGTAGATCGGCGTCATGCTCATGCAGCCGAGGCCGATGGCCGAGACTTCGAGCGCTCCAAGCTTGCGGCGTTTCATTCCAATTTCTCCTCGTTATTGGCCGGTTTTGGCGGCGGCCGTTTCGGCAAGCAATGCTTCCACGCGGTGGGTCGCGGTGTTGGCCACCGGCACGCCGCAATAGACCGCCTGTTGCAAAATCACTTCCTTGATGTCGTCGAGCGCAATGCCGCCGGCGAGCGCGGTGCGCACATGCATGTCGAATTCCTCCCAGCGGGCGAGTGCCATCATGGTGCCGATCACCAGCAGGCGGCGGGTGCGGTGATCGAGGCCGGGACGCGTCCACACCTCGCCCCAGGCGTAGCGCACGATGAAATCCTGGAAATCCTTGCTGAAGGGCGTGGTGCGGGATATCGCGCGATCGACATGGGCGTTGCCCAGAACCTTGCGCCGCACCGCCATGCCGGCGTTGCGCCGTTCCTCGTCGTTCATGTCACGCCTCCCGAGCTTCGCATGCTTTTTTGTCGCGGGCGCTAATTTGGCATGACGGGCGGAAATTCGCCTAGGAAAATCGCCGGAACGCCGTCCTATCGCCTTGATTAGAAGACGCTTTTTGTCCGCTTGCGGATGCCGGCGCGGCGCGCCAAGCTTCGCCCCGATGGACGGGGAATCAGCGAACGAAACGGCGGTCAGCGCCGCCGAGATGCGGTACGCCATCGGCTTTTCGGTGGCGCCGGAGGATTTGCCGCGCCTCAAGAAATTGCCGCTGCTGGCCGGCCTCAGCGCCGACAAATCCGCCGAGACCCGCACCTATTACGACACGCCCAAGCGCGATCTCGGCCAGATCGGGCTCGGCCTATCCATCCGCAAGGATGGGCGGCGCGCCGTCGAGACGCTCGAATCGCTCGATGCCATGGATTCCAGCGGCTTCGAGCGGCCGATATGGCGGGTGAAGCTGCCGCGGGCCGCGCCCGATCTGGAGCCCTTGGGAAAAGTGGATGAACTCAGGAACATATCCCAAGGCAAGCTGGAGAAGCTGTTCACCTGCCGCCTGAACCGCTCGCGCATCGCCTTGCAGCAGGATGAAACGGCGAGCCTCGGCGTGTCCTTCGACAGCGGCTTCATTCACACGCTCGACGGAAGAAAGCTTCCGGTATCGGAGATCGAGATCGAGCTCGAACGCGGCGGACCCCAGGCGTTGTTCGACCTGGCGCGCGCCTTGAGCGGAATGGCGGCGTTGCGCCTGCAAATGGGCAGTAAGGGCGCGCGCGGCTATGCCTTCGCCGCTCAGGAAAACGGCAAAAACGGCTGGGCGACGGAACGATTCGGGAGCGTATCGCTCGACCGCGATATGTCTTCGGAGGACGCCTTCGCCGTCGTGCTGCGCTGCTGTCTCCGGCACATGCTGGCCAATGACCGCGCCGCGCTCGCCGGCGAAGCGGAAGGGGTGCACCAGATGCGCGTGGCGTTGCGCCGGCTGCGCGTGGCTTTCACCCTGTTCAAGGGCCTAATCCCCGACGAGCAACGCGCCTGGGCGGTGGGCGAGATCAAATGGCTGGCCGATGCGCTGGGGCCGGGCCGCAATTGGGACGTATTCGCCGAGATCGTCGCGCGGGTGCGCAAGTCTTTCGCCGACGACCCGGATCTGGCAAATCTCGTCAGAGCGATCGCATCGCAGCAGCGGGCGGCCTATCGGAGCTTGCGAGCGGCGCTGGCGTCGCGCCGCTACGGCGAATTTGCGCTCAACCTGACGGCGTGGGTCGAAACCCGCGCCTGGCGGCAGCGAAGCACCTTCGAAACCTCGGTGCTCCAAGTCTCGCCGGTCGGGAGCCTGGCGGACGAGTTGCTGGAAAAGCGCTATCGCGCGGTTCGCAAGCGGGCCAGGAAATTCGACCGGCTCGATGCCGAGGGCCGCCACGCCTTGCGCATCGTCGTCAAGAAAATGCGCTACGCCGCCGACGTATTCGAAAGCGTCTACGCGAAAAAGCGTCTACGCCGCTATGTCAAACGCCTCGCGGCGTTGCAGGACGATCTGGGATTGCTCAACGACATCGCCACCGCCGAGAAGCTCGTGCGCGACCTGCCGCTGCCCAAAGGCAAGGAAGAGGCGTTGAAGCGCGCGGCGGCGCTGGTGACCGGATGGTGCGGTCATACCGTCGCCACCCGGGTGCCGAAACTGGGCAAGCGGTTGAAACGGCTGCGCCAAGCGGAACCGTTCTGGCGCCAGCCGGCATGACGGGTGCGCTAAGGCTTTCCACGCTACTCGGCAACTATCCCGGCACCGCCGCATTGAAGCGGGGCGATATCCGTTCGCCCCTGGTCGAATTCGACTTTGCCGACGTCAAGGTGCCCAATACCGCGTTCAAGCCGCTGGTGCGCGAGGGCAAATACGATATCGGCGAACTCGCGATCGTGACCTTTCTCCAGGCCAAGGTCTACGACAAGCCCTATGTGCTGATGCCCGCTCCGGTGCTGGCCCGCGGCCAACATCACACCATCTTCTACAACGCCGACCGCGGGAAGCTCAGCCCGGGCGACCTCGCCGGCAAGCGCGTCGGTCTGCGCGCCTATCCCGTGACCACCGCCACCTGGGTACGCGGCATATTGGCCGAGGAATACGGCGTCGATCCGGACCGCGTGCGCTGGATCACCTTCGAGGACGGGCACCTGGCCGAATACCGCGATCCGGAGAGCGCCACGCGCGCACCGGCGGGCAAGGATCCCGCTCAGATGTTGCTTGACGGCGAACTCGACGCCGCCATTCTCGGCGACAAGGCGCCCGATCCGCGGCTGCAGCCGCTCATCCCCGACGCGCCGGCGGCGGAGCGCAAATGGGCGGAACGCCACCGCGCCGTGCCGGTCAACCACCTGGTAGTGGTCCGGCAATCGATCGCGACGAGTCGGCCGGAGGTGGTGAAGGAAGCGTACCGCATGCTGCGTGAAAGCCGCGACCGGCTTCCGCCCGGGCCGGAGCGCGATGCATTGCCCTTCGGGTTGGAAGCCAACCGCCGCGCGCTCGAGATCATCATCGACTACGCGTTGAAGCAGCGCCTCATTCCCCGGCGTTTTTCGGTCGAGGAGCTGTTCGACGACACCACCCGCGCCTTGGGTTAGGGGCCGGATTCCTGCCCTATAACCGAACGAAGCGCAGGCGCAGCGCGTTGCCGATGACCGATACCGAGCTGAAGCTCATGGCCGCCGCCGCCACGATGGGGCTGAGCAACAGGCCGAAAGCGGGATAAAGCACGCCCGCGGCAAGCGGAATGCCGAGTATGTTGTAAACGAAAGCGAGCGCCAGGTTCTGCCGGATGTTCCGCATGGTCGCGCGGCTCAGCGTCCGCGCCCGCGCGATGCCGGCAAGATCGCCCTTGACCAGGGTCACCCCTGCGCTTTGCATGGCGACATCCGTTCCCGTTCCCATCGCCACGCCGACATCGGCCTCGGCGAG
>DATNMV010000267.1:0-2959 GCA_035602175.1 Allostellaceae bacterium | reverse complement strand
TTGCGTTCCCACCGCGCGGAGCTGTCGCCTTCATGCGTGGCATACTTTAAGGCTCGTCGCGCGGCAGCTAAGGCAAAAGCCATGGCCGAACCGCCGCCCGGGAGCCCGGCCCCTGCTGCGCCGCCTAAGCAATAGGACGGCAAGCGCAGAAACCTGAATTATAACTTCACTGTACGATCACGCTTCCCCGATCTCGCGCAAGATTTCATCGGTGTGCTCGCCGAGCCGCGGCGAGGGATGTTCCGCCGCCATCGGCGCGCCGTCGATCATGATCGGGGTGCGCAGGCCAGGAATGGCGCCGCCTTTGGCGGCCGTGCTCGGGCGCGAAATGCGCATGCCGCGGTGAACGACTTGCGGATCGGAAAACACCTGTTCGAGGTCGTTGATCGGACCCGCCGGCACGCCGACCGCTTCGAGTTTTTCTAAAAGCTCCGCGCGCTTGAATTTTTTGGTCAGGGCGGCGATGCGGCCAACGAGTTCGGCGCGTCGCGACAGCCGGCTTTTGTTGTCCTTGTAGGCCGGATCGTTGGCGAGTTCGGGTACGCCCAACGCGCCGCACACTTTGACAAATTGGCTGTCATTGGCCGAGGCGATGATGACTTCACCGTCGGCGACCGGAAACACCTGATAGGGAACGATGTTCGGGTGGGCGTTGCCGATGCGGTGCGGCACGGTGCCGGACACCAGATAATTGAGCGCCTGGTTGGCGAGGGTGCCGACGGTGGAGTCGACCAGCGCGGTATCGACGAGGCCGCCGCGTCCGGTTTTTTCCCGCCGCGCCAGCGCCGCGAGGATGCCGACCACCGAGTAGACGCCGGTGAACAGGTCCGAGGCCGGCACGCCAATGCGCATCGGCTCGCCGTCGGCGGCGCCGGTGAGGCCCATATATCCGCCCATGCCTTGCGCCATGAGGTCATAGCCCGCTCGCGACGCGTAGGGGCCGTCCTGGCCGAAGCCGGTGACGGAGCAATAGATCAGCCGCGGGTTGTCGGGCGCGAGGCTTTTGTAATCGAGCCCGAACTTGGCCAGGCCGCCGACCTTGAAATTCTCGATCAACACGTCGGAACGCGCCGCGAGTTTTTTGACAATGCGGCGGCCGTAGTCGCTCTCGAAATCGAGTTCGATCGAGCGCTTGCCGCGGTTGGTGCCGTGGAAATAGGCGGCGCCGAGATGGCCGCCGTCGGCGGCCTCGACAAATGGGGGTCCCCACGCGCGGGTGTCGTCGCCGGCGCCTTTGCGCTCGACCTTGATGACGTCGGCGCCGAGATCCGCGAGGATTTGGCCCGCCCACGGTCCGGCCAGGATACGGGCAAGCTCAAGCACGCGCAGACCGTGCAATGGACCCGGCATTGATGCCCCTCGGTTAGTCGCGGTGTACGGCCGCGTAAATCTTAACTGACAAAGCAGGATGATTTTGTCTAGGCGCCGCCGATGCGGCAAGCTTGTCATCGCGGCCGGCGGCCATTAGCTCTTTGTTGCCGGGCAAATGACGGGACCATGGTGGCGCTGAATACTTCTTTTTTTGGCGAGATGCTCCAAAGCATCGCCGAGCGTAGCCGCGCTTTGATCGGACGCGAGCGCCGCGAGGGCGCGCGGCGCCCGGACGGATTGGGCGAACTCTGCGAGGCGCTGTTGTCCGGCCGCGGCGAGGCTTCCGGCGTTGCGCTTGCCGACCAGATTCTGGCGGAATATTCGGTGTTAACCACCGGGCCGCGAATCGCCTTTTTCGAAACGCTGGCGAAAACCTTCGGACACGACCGCGCGCGCATCGAAGCCGCGATCGCCGCCTGGCGGCAGACGCCGTCCGCCAAAACCGCCGGCGAACTCCATGAGGCCAGCGAGCCGCGCCGGCTCGAGCTTTTCCGCCGGCTCAATCTCGCGCCCGGCGGAACCGCCGCGCTGGTGCGGATGCGCGAGCAGCTCATGGACGCGATGGATCATCGCGAGGATCTCGCCGAGATCGACGCCGACTTTATCCATTTGTTCTCGTCGTGGTTCAACCGCGGCTTCCTGGTGTTGCGCCGCATCGACTGGTCGACGCCGGCCATGATCCTGGAAAAGATCATCCGCTACGAGGCCGTGCATCAGATTCGCGACTGGGACGATTTGCGCCGCCGCATCGATCTGCCCGATCGGCGCTGTTATGCCTTCTTTCATCCGGCGCTGGTCGATGAGCCGCTGATTTTCGTCGAAATCGCGCTGACGCGCGAGATCGCCGGCGCGATCGCGCCGATTCTGGCCGACAAACGCGAGATCGTCGAACCGGACAAGGCGACGACGGCGGTGTTTTACTCGATCACTAATTGCCAGCGCGGGCTTGCCGGCGTGAGCTTCGGCGCCTTCCTGATCAAGCAGGTGGTCGAAGAGGTCACGCGCGAGATGCCGCGCATTGCCACCTTCGTCACGCTGTCGCCAGCGCCGAATTTCGTGACTTGGCTCAAGCGCGAGCGTGGCAACGAGGCGTCGCTAGTGCTCGACGCCGAGGATCGCGACGCACTGAGCGCGCTCGACCGTCCCGATTGGTGGCGCGAGCCGGCGGCGATGACGCGAATGCGCGAGCCGTTCTTCCGCGCCGCGGCCTGGTATTATCTCCGCGCCCGCAACGGCCGGGGTTTACCGGTGGATGCGGTGGCGCGTTTTCATCTCGGCAACGGCGCGCGGCTTGAGCGGCTCGACTGGCCGGGCGATGTATCCGAGCGGGCGTTGGCGCAGTCGCATGGCTTGATGGTCAATTACCTCTACGATCTCGACTATATCGAGCAGAACCACGAGGCCTACGCGCAACAGCATGCGGTCGTCGCCGCCAGCGCGGTCAGCCGGCTCGTTCGCACGCCGATACGCGAAATCGTCCCGGTTTCTGGATAGACTGCCGTCATGGTTGCCATGATGACGGCGGTCGAATGTGACTGCGCGGACGCATAGCCCGGCGCAAACCGGCGCGCAGGACCCTGCCGCCCTC
>DATNMV010000266.1:0-8285 GCA_035602175.1 Allostellaceae bacterium | reverse complement strand
CTCGGCGAGATCGGCCAATGCCGCCTCGCCTTCGGCGTACCAGCGCAGTTCGCCGTGCCAGGCGCGAATGCGCGTCTGCAGCATGGCGGCGAATTCGCTGTCGGGCGAGATCAGTGCAAGGCTTCGGCCGGCCAGATCGGGCGGACGCGTCAAGCCCGCGGCGTCGGGCTCGAGCATCAACTCGACGGTGAAGGTGCTGCCGCGTCCCGCTTCGCTCGAAACCGAGATTGTCCCCCCCATCAGTTCGACCAGTTGCTTGCAGATCGCCAATCCCAGGCCGGTTCCGCCAAAGCGCCGGGTCACGGTCTCGTCGGCCTGGGCGAAGACTTCGAAGATGCGGGATTGCGCCTCTGGCGGGATGCCGACGCCCTCGTCCTTGACGGCGAGGGCGAGGCGCAGTTTGGCGTCTTCCTGGCCGAGATAGGAAGCGGACAGCGCTATCCGGCCGCGTGCGGTGAATTTGATGGCATTGGCGACCAAATTCACCAGTACCTGGCGTAACTGCAGCGGCAATCCACGATAGACCGGCGGCAGGCGCGGATCGACGCCCAGGGTGAGAACGAGATTCTTGGCCTCGGCTTGCGGCTTCAACAAGGCTACGACGCCGCCCAGCAACTCGTGCAGCGCGAAGCTTTCGATCGCGGGTTTCAATTTACCGGCCTCGAGCTTCGACAGATCGAGCAGATCGTTGATCAGGCCCAGCAGGGTCTGGGCGGAAAAGCGCATGGTGGCGAGCATGTCACGCTGCTCGGCGTCGAGATTGGTGCGGGCGAACAGCGCGCCCATGCCGATGAAACTGTTGAGCGGCGTCCTGAGCTCGTGGCTCATGATGGCGAGAAAGCGGCTTTTGGCGGCGTTGGCTTCCTCGGCTGCGGCCTTGGCGGCCATGAGCCGGCGCACCAGCGTGGCGGCGTAGCTCGGCAGCAAGGCGAGGGCGATATAGACTCCGGCGGCCTCGGCCGGACGGTCCTGCCAGTAAGGTGTCGAAGCCACCACCGCGCCGAAGCCCAGGACCGAGAGCACGGCCGAAGCGGCCAACGCCCGCAGGCCGAAGCGGAAGCCGAAGCCGAAAATGACCCAGAGATAGATCGGGAACCACGGGGCCGCATACCCGTCGCCGACATGCAGGAAGACCGAGATAAAGGCGACGTCGCTCACCAGCGCGGCGGCGCGGCGCAGAGTCATCACTTGCGGCACCGCCATCATGTGCACGAACAGCAGCCAGGCGCAGAGCATGCCCGGCACGTCCACCGCCAGGAGCGGCAGCAGCAGATTGCCGCCAACGCCCAGAACGGCAAGCGATGCCAGGTAGAGCAGCACCACGCCGGTGAAAAAGATGCGGATGATCGCCTGTTGCGCTTCGCCGCCCGGTCGAGCGCCCAGTTCGGCCGCGATGGGCCCGAGGCCCTTCAACGCGACGATGACGAAGGCGAGGGCCGGTCCGACGAGACACAGCGCCAGGGCCAATACGCCCAGGAGCGGATCGAGCGCGGCGCCCAGCTTGAAGGCGCCGAGCGCGGCAACGACCAGCGGCGCCAGCACCGCATAGAGCGCCAACGCCATTGCGGTGACGCGTGTCTTGCGCCCGAAGCGGCGGACGCCCGGCGGGCTCGATGCCTCTTGCCGTTCGATCATGCGGCGCTCGTCAACGGACCCTCCCCCGCCCGTTGGCGGCGACGCGAATCGCCGGGCGGGTCAGGACGGATTCTGACGCCTAGACGGAGAAAAATCCACCTTCGGCGGGATTCGAGTCGGCTTCGAGGCTGGGCGATTCGTCCTGTCAGGCGGTGGCGGCGGCGGGAGACGGCAAAGCGCGTTCAGCCGGCAGGAAGACCCGGACGGTGGTGCCGGACTCCTTCACGCTCTCGATCGTCAGGCGGCCGCCATGCAACTCGACCAGCCCGATGGCGAGCGGCAATCCCAATCCGGTGCCGGCGTGGCGTCGACTCCAAGTGCTGGCGACCTGGCCGAAACGGGTAACCGCGGTCTCGATCTCGACCTTGTCCATGCCGATGCCATGGTCGGATACGGCGATCTCGAGCCCATTCTTATTGCCGAATCGGGCGGAAAGCTCGACATGCCCGCCGGGGTGGCTGAACTTGATGGCGTTGGTGATGAGGTTGAGCAGCACCTGCTTGAGTTTCAAGCTGTCGACGCGGTAACGCGGCAGCTTGGGCGCGATATCGGTGTCGATGGCAATGTCGAGGGCGCGGGCGCGCTCGGCAACCAATTGCATCACGTCGCGCACGATCTGCGGGATTTCGGCCTCTTCCTCGTCGAGCTCGACCTTGCCGGCTTCGAGCTTCGAGACGTCGAGAATGTCGCTGATGATGCCAAGGAGATGCTGGGCGGAGGCGCAGATATCGCGCGCATAGCCGGTGTAGCGCGGGCTGCCCATGGGACCCATCACCTCGTCGGCCATCACCTGGGAGAAGCCGATGATGGCGTTCAAGGGCGTGCGCAGTTCGTGGCTCATATTGGCGAGGAATTCGGATTTGCTGCGGCTGGCGAGTTCCGCTTCCTCCTTGGCCGCGACCAAGGTCAGTTCGGCTTCCTTGCGCTCGGTGATGTCGAGCGCGACGGTGACCACCAGCATCGGCCTGCCGGCCTGATCCTTCAGCAGCGCCTTGGTGGTGAGCAGCACGCGCTCCTCGCCTTTGGGCGTCCTGACGGTTTCCTCGCAGGAACTGGGCTCCTCCAATTCTGCGATGATGCGGCGGTCGCGCTCGGTTTCCCCGCGCGCATGCGAATCGTTGCTCACCGCCTCCGGCGTCTGGCCGATGATCGCGGCCGGCTTCTTGCCGACGCCGCGCGCGAACCAGTCGTTGACGAAGACGTAGCGACCGTCGCGATCGGTGGCGACCACCGCCACCGGCACGGCATCGATGACGCGCAGCAGCAGCTCATGGCTTTCGCGGAGCGCATCCTGGTGGCGGCGCGATTCCTCGACCATCCGCTCCTCGAGCGAGGAAGCGCGCGCCTTGAGCAGCAATTGCTGGCGGCGCAGCGTCAAGAGATTGCGCGAGCGCACGCGGAATTCGTGGTGATCGACCGGGCTCAACAGGTAATCGGTGGCGCCGGCCTCGAGCGCCTGATAGCGCAGGTCGCGATCTTCATAGGCGGTGATGACGATCACCGGCACGTCGACGCAGGAGGGAATCTCGCGGATGTGACGGATGAAGGCGGCGCCGTCGAGTTCGGGCATGTTGAAATCGGTGATGACCAGATCGGGCGGCGATGCCGTGAAAGCGTCGAGCGCGCTTTGCGGCCGGTCATAGGTCGTGACCTTGACGCCTTCGAGCGAGCGCGCGAGCCGTTCCAGAATCTTCAGATTGGTCAGGCGGTCGTCGACGATGGCGACGGTCTGGAGTTTCACCCCGGACTCCGATGGCAGCACGGAAAAATCCCGCACGATTGACGCCCTTCAGTATCGGCGCGGGTTAACCCCGCATCAAGCGGGATGAATTCTGGTAAATCATGGTTAATAAACAGTTACCAGCTTGAAAAAGCGGAAGAAAACCGCGTCAGGCGGCCGCCAGGATCAGCTGCGATTCGCCGATGCCGGCGAAGCGCGCGACGACCGGGACGCCGGGCGGCGCGACGACCAGGCCGGTATGCGTGCCGGTCGTGACGAAATCGCCCGCTTTCAACATACGCCCGCGTTTGGCGGCGTGATTGGCAAGCCAGGCGAGCAAGCGTTTGGGATGACCGACGGCGTTGCCGCCTACGGCATGCGCCGCCTCGCGCCCGCCGATCAGCAGCGTCGCCTCGGGCTTCAAGAGGTCGATCGCACGCCAATCCGGCGCCGCCGGCCCATAGCAGAGCCCGCTATTCGAAAGATTGTCGGCCAATAGCGCCATCTCCGGCACCGATTTGCGGTCGGCGAAGCGGGTATCGAGATATTCGATCGCGGGATGGAGACTTTCGACCGCGTCCCATGCCTCGTCCTCGCCATATGGTTGGCCGCGCGCGGGCAGGTCGCGGCCCAGGCGCAGGGCGATCTCGGCCTCGACCCCATTCAAGCCGGTGCGCGAGGCGAGAAGATGCGCCGGGCTTTTCACCACATAGCCGGCGAAGAGCGGCGCGCAGGACGGCGGAGATTGCGGACCGGAAGCGCCGACTTTCCAGCCGGACACTTTCACGCCGAGCTTGGCCGCCACCAGCTCCTGCACTTGATAGGCGTCATCCTCGTCGCCGGGGCTCAGCTCAGGCGCCAAGCTGATGATGCGGCGGCCGCTGATGCGCGCGCCGATGAGAAGTGCGGCGAGGCGCGCGGCAGACATTTCCCCGGGCTTAGCGGCGCGCGGCCGCCGCGATGGGCGTCGCCGTGGAGCCGAGAACGTTGCCCGACAGATATTCCATTGCCGCGTCGACGCCGCCGCGATTGTGTTTAACGCCGGACACCGCCAGTCCCATTTCGACCCCGGCCAGCGTGCCCATCAGCATTGTGGCGTTGAAGGAGCCGAGATGGCCGATGCGGAACAGCTTGCCCAGCACCTTGCCGAGCCCCGCTCCCAGCGAGATGTCGAAACGGTCGAAAATCACCTTGCGGACATCGTCGGCGTTGACGCCGTCGGGTACGCGGACGGCGGTCAGCGTGGGGGCGTGGGCTTTCGGATCGACGCACTGGATCTCGAGCCCCCAGGCGCGCACGCAACGGCGCGTCGCCTCGGCCAGCCGGTCATGGCGGGCGAAGACGTTGTCGAGCCCTTCCTCCTCGAGCATGGCGATGCCTTCCTTCAGGCCGTAGAACATCAGCGTCGGCGGCGTGTAGGGAAAGAAGCCCGATTCATTGGCGTCGATCATCGGCTGCCAGTCGAAATAGGCCTTGGGCAGCTTCGATGTCTTATAGGCCTCGAGCGCCTTCTTGGAGATGACGTTAAAGCTCATCCCGGGCGGCAGCAGCAGCCCCTTCTGCGAGCCGCCGACGGTGACGTCGACGCCCCACTCGTCGTGGCGGAAATCCATCGAAGCGAGCGAGGAGATGGTGTCGACCAGAAGCAGCGCCGGATGCTTGGCGCGGTCGATCGCCTTGCGGAGGGCGGGGATATCGCTGATGACGCCGGTCGAGGTTTCGCTTTGCAGAACCAGCACCGCCTTGATGGCGTGCGACTTGTCGGCGACGAGCTTGGCTTCGCACTGGGCGGGATCGGCGGGATGGCGCCAATCGCCCGGCAGCAGATCAACTTCGATTCCGTGGCGCAGCGCCATGTTGCGCCACAGCGTCGAAAATTGCCCGGTCTCGAAGGCCAGCACCTTGTCGCCGGGCGACAGCGTGTTGAGGATCGCCGCTTCCCAGGCGCCGGTGCCCGAGGCGGGATAAATCGCGATCGGAGCGGTGGTCTTGAAGATGCGCTTCAAACCCGCCACCACCGCCTTGGTGAGCGGCGGGAAATCCGGGCCGCGATGGTCGATCAGCGGCTGGTCCATGGCGCGCAGCACCCGGTCCGGCAGGTTGGTGGGGCCAGGGATTTGCAAGGAATGTCTGCCGCTGCGGAACACCATATCTACTGTCTCCCAAGAATGATTCGATGAACCAAGCCGTTTCGCGCGCCCGGCGCTATGCGGCCATGCGTCGCGCCTCGACCGAGGGCGCGTCGAGCGGGATGTCGGGCCGCATCCAGAAGCTGAGGATCGCGCCCAGCAACAAAAGGCCGATTGAGACGGCAAAAGGCAGCTGCCAGCTGCCCGACCAGTCGACGATGTAGCCGAAGACGACGGGCGAGATGATGCCCGCCACCGCCGAGCCGGTGTTCATGATGCCCGAGGCGGTGCCCGAATGCCGGGGCGCGATGTCCATCGGCACCGACCAGATCGGGCCGATGATGAGCTCGAGGCAGAAGAAGGCGGCGCACAGGCACGCCCCCAGCACGACGAGGTCGTGCACGTAGAACACCGGGATCAGGCACAACAGCGCGCCGAGGAAGCTCAGGATCACGACGTTGCGCCGCGCCGCGTTGAGGTTGCCGGTCTTCTTGTAGATCCAGTCGCTCAACACGCCGCCGACCGTGTCGCCGAGCACCGCGCCCAGCCCGATCGCGCCCGTCAGCAGCGCCGAGTTCTTGAGGTTGAGCCCGTAGCCCTGCTGGAAGAATTGCGGCAGCCAGGTGAGGAACACCCACAGCGACCAGGCGTAGCAGAAATAAACGAAGGTGGTCGGCAGCATGCGCGGCACCAGGCGCGCCCACGGCACCTTGGGCGATTCCTTCCTGGAACCGTAAGCCGGCAGTACCGCCAGCTCGGCCTGGCTGACGCCCGCATGCTCGCGCGGATCGTTGCGGAAATAGAAGAACCACGCCACCGTCCACACCAGGCTGACCAATCCCAGCGCGACGAAGGAGCCGCGCCAGCCCCAATAGGCGATCAGCACCACCACCAAAGGGGGCGTCAACGCGTTGCCCATGCGCGCGAAGGAATGGGTGATGCCCTGGCCGAAGCCGCGCCAGCCAGGGCGCGTCCAGCTCGACATGGCGCGGGTCGCGGTCGGGAAGGTCGCGCCTTCGCCCACGCCCAGCATGAAGCGCACGAAGATGAACGACCAGAAGCCGCCGGCCAGCCCTGTGCCGATGGTCGAGGCCGCCCAGATCAGCCCGCACACGCACAGCACCAGGCGCGGCCCGTATTTGTCGCCGATCCGCCCGCCGATGATCTGGAACATGGCGTAGCTGTAGAAGAAGGCGGAGGCGATCCAGCCGTATTCGATGTTGCTGAGGCCCAGCTCCTGGCGGAAGGCGATGGCGGCGGTGGCGATGTTGACGCGGTCGATATAGGTGATGCCGTACATCAGGCAGAGCAGCAGCAGCACGACGCTGGTCGCCACGTGACCGGATTTTTTCATCGCTCCCCCCTCTCGATTCGGATCGGTTTATTGGTTTCGTGTTGATTGAGGCTTGGCCAGGCCGAGATTGCGCGCAAAACGCGGCGGCCCGCAAGTCTCGTATGGCGAACGCCTAGGCGCCCGGGCGCAGGCGAGCCATGCGTTTGTTGAAGCTGCGCCGCCAGCGCGCGAGGTGGCGGTGGCGGCGGTCCCAGGCGGCGTTGCGCACCACCTGGAGCGCCGAATCCGACGGCGCGAAGGCCGCGACATTGCGCGCGAGTTCGGGATGAAGCTTGGCGTCGAACAGGATGACCATGCCCGAGGGCGTGCCGAGCAGCAGACGCGGCGTCTGGCCGGAAAGCCGCCCGATCTCCGCGATGCCGGCGTGCAGGTCGAACAGCGAGACGTCGTGGAAAAGATAGACCGCGTTGGGCGCCGCCTTGGCGCGCACCGCCTGGTAATCGAGCACCACCTGTTCGTTGGTGTGGAGGCCGTCGATGAAGGCGAAGTCGACCGGACCGCCGAGCTCGCGCTCGACCACCGAGGCCACGTCCTGCGGCGAGGTCGCCTGCACCGCGCGCACCGGCAGGCCGTGGCGCTTCGCCACGCGGTTGGTGAGGGCGAGGCCGTCTCGCATCGCCTGGTCGGGCGCCATGTCGAGCGCCGCCACCTTGCCTTGCGGCATCAGCAGGCCCAAGGCCAGCGTGCTCCAGCCCATGGAATTGCCGATGATGAGCGCGCGCTTCGGCTTGTAGGCGGCCAGCACGTGCTCGAGGAAATAGACCTCCTGCACGGCGATGCCGAGATTGCCGGTGACGGATTTGCCATCGCGGCAGAACCAGGTGAAGGGCGCCCAGGGCAGGCCTTCGGCGTGGTTGGGCGCAAGGCCGGCGCACAGCTCGATGCCTTCCTCGCGATAATATTCCGTCAGATCCCCGATGATCGGCATGGCCGGAAGGTAAAGCACGCGCCATGCCCGGGCAAAAGGCTTTTCGCGGCATCTGGCGTTTTGGCGCGCCATCCCGTCTAATCCGGCCATGGCGGAAACGCGGCTGGAAACCAGGCTGAAGCGCGAACTCGCGGGCGAGGTTCTGTTCGACGGCTTTTCGCGCGGCCGCTACAGCACCGACGCCTCGCTCTACCAGATCGAGCCGCTGGGCGTGGCGGTGCCGCGCGACCGTGAAGACGTGGCGGCGGCGCTGGCCATCGCGCGCGAGGAAGGCGTGGCGCTGCTGCCGCGCGGCGGCGGCACCTCGCAATGCGGCCAGACCGTGGGCCGGGCCTTGGTGCTCGATTGCAGCAAGTACATGAATAATGTGGTGGCGATCGACGCGGACAAGCGCCGCGCGCGGGTCCAGCCCGGGCTGGTGCTGGACCGGCTCAACCGCCAGCTCAAACCCAAGGGTCTATTTTTCCCGGTCGACGTCTCGACCGCGGACCGCGCCACCATCGGCGGCATGACCGCGAA
>DATNMV010000265.1:0-3286 GCA_035602175.1 Allostellaceae bacterium | reverse complement strand
GTCAAGAAGGTGATCGGCTACGCCGTGGCGCGAATCGGCATGCAATACGACAACAAGCAGATCGTCGACCTTGCGCGCTATCTTTTTCCCTATCCGCCGGTGCCGGTGTCGCTGCGCCGCCGCATGCTGGCGATCGGCAGTGGCGACCCGACCAAGGCGATCTGCTCTGTTCTGATCGCCCAGGCGTTCGCCTCCGTCCACTATCCGATTCTGCCCGAACGCGTCGAAATCGGCGGCAAGACCTACGGCATCGCGCCTTATATCCAGAGCGAGATCGATCACATTCGTAAGCACGGCTTGTACACGCCGCGCGATTTCGACGTCTCGCCCTATTTCGCGGTGATCAAGCCGACCATCGAACAAGGCTTCGATTACCACAATCTGGTCTGGGCGCCGGAGGTTTCCGATCAACCCTCGGGCGGCAGCGGGCGCGGCTTGCGGTCGGGATCGACCGCGACATAGGTGAAAATTCCCTCGGTCACCTCGATGTGTCCGCTGCCGGCGCCGCGGCGGACCCAGCTTTCGATCTTCACCGTGAGAGACGTCTTTCCGGTTTTGACGATCCCGGCATAGCAGGTCACCTCGTCGCCGATGAAGACCGGGCGGTGGAAGGTCATGGCCGTGACCGCCACGGTGACAACGCGGCCGCCGGCGCGCCGGGTCGCGACCGCGCCGCCGGCGAGGTCCATCTGGGACAAGAGCCAGCCGCCGAAAATGTCGCCCTGCGGATTGGCGTCGGCGGGCATGGCGATGGCGCGCAGCGTGGGCTCGGCGTGCGGCCGCTTGTCGGAGGTATCGGATGCGTGCATGAAAGCTCCTGTGTCCCGGCGACCGCTTGGGATCAAACCGAGGCACTACCCGACCTTGCCAGCAATCGCAATGTCTTATATCACCGGGCCATGGCGAACGACCTTCCGGCCAACGTCGTGACCGAACTGGCGCCGAGCGGCAAGCTGCGCGCGGCGATCAATTTCGGCAATTCCGTGCTGGTGCAAAAGGATCCTGCGACCGGCGAGCCGCGCGGCGTTTCGCCGGCGCTGGCGCGCGAACTGGCCCGGCGGCTCGGGGTTCCCCTTGCCTATGTCGCCTTCGACGCCGCCGGCAAGGTGTTCGACGCGCTTCAGTCCGGGGTTTGGGACATTGCATTTTTGGCCATCGATCCGGCGCGCGCCGCCGGCATCGATTTCACCGCGCCCTATGTCGTGATCGAGGGCACCTATGCCGTCCCGTTGAATTCTCCCCTGCGCGCCATCGCGGATTTCGACCGCGACGGGGTGCGCATCGCCGTCGGGCGGGCGAGCGCCTACGAGCTCTACCTCAGCCGGGCCTTGAAACACGCCACGCTGATCCGCGAGTCGAGCGGCGCCGATGCGTTCGACCTCTTTCTCAAGGACAAGCTCGAAGCTGTCGCCGGGGTGAAACAGTCGCTGGTCGCCTTCGCCGAGGCCCGGACCGACATGCGCGTGATCCCCGGCCGCTTCATGCAGATCGAGCAGGCGATGGGCACGCCCAAGGGACGCGCAGCGGGCGGGCGCTACCTGCGTGAATTCGTCGAGGAGATGAAGGCCTCGGGCTTTGTCGCC
The DNA here is from genome assembly GCA_035602175.1 of Allostellaceae bacterium. Lineage (GTDB taxonomy): Bacteria > Pseudomonadota > Alphaproteobacteria > ATCC43930 > CGMCC-115725 > REEB95. The sequence goes on along the minus strand of DATNMV010000265.1, from coordinate 1,703 downwards.
GATGCGCTCGCCAAAAGCGGCCAGACCGACGCCGTCGTCGCCGCGACGTCGCCGCGATGAACCGGATGCTCCGGACAAGGCAATGGCGGAGAGGGTGGGATTCGAACCCACGGTACCCAGTAAAGGGCACAACGGTTTTCGAGACCGCCCCGATCGACCGCTCTGGCACCTCTCCGTCCCGCCAACCGAGCGAGGGCGCGGAGCCTAGCGCAGCCCCCACCCTCCCGCAACCCGCCTAACCCCCGGCAATCCTTGGACAAACCGGCCGGCGCGCCGCGCAAAACCGTTGACAGGCCGCGCTTTGCGGCTATAGTCGCGCGCACGGACGGCAAAGGCCGTCCGTTCGATTTTCCAGAGCGCATACCATGTACGCTGTCATCCGCACCGGCGGTAAACAATATCGAGTCGCCAAGGACGACGTGATCTTCGTCGAGAAGCTCGCGGCCGAGCCGGGCGCATCGGTGACGCTCGACGAGGTGCTGATGGTCGGCGACGAGGGAGCCGCCGCCAAGGCCGGCGCGCCGCTGATCTCGGGCGCCTCGGTCACCGCCCAGGTGCTGGAACAGAAGCTCGACGACAAGGTGCTCATCTTCAAGAAGAAGCGCCGCCACAATTACCGCCGCAAGCGCGGTCACCGCCAGGCGTTGACCGTGCTGCGCATCACCGGCATCCGCGCCGGTTGAGCCAAGGGGACCAGCGATGGCGCACAAGAAAGCAGGCGGCTCTTCGCGCAACGGGCGCGATTCCCAGGGCCGCCGTCTCGGCCTCAAATGCACCGGCGGCGAGATCGTGGTCTCCGGCAACATCCTGGTGCGTCAGCGCGGCACCAAATTCCATCCCGGCCGCAATGTCGGCCTCGGACGCGACCACACGCTTTTCGCCCTCACCGGCGGCGCGGTGCAGTTCCACACCACCAGCGGCGGCCGCACCTATGTCTCCGTCACGCCCGGCCCGTCGGAGGCCGCGGACTAACCCCCAAGTGCGCGAGACCAAGGCGTGACACGCGTAGGGGGAATGGCCGCATTCCCCCTTTTTCGTGTCCCCGGTTTCGGCCAAGGCATCCGGCGATGAAATTCCTCGATCAAGCCAAGATCTTCCTCAAGAGCGGCAACGGCGGCGCCGGCGCGGCGAGCTTCCGGCGCGAAAAATTCATCGAGTTCGGCGGGCCGGACGGCGGCGACGGCGGGCGCGGCGGCGACGTGGTGATCGAATGCGTCGCTAATCTCAACACGCTGATCGATTACCGCTATCAGCAGCATTTCAAGGCGCAGCCCGGCCGCCACGGCGCAGGCGCCAACCGCTCCGGCGCCGACGGCGAAAGCATCGTGTTGCGCGTGCCGGCGGGAACCGAGATCCTCGACGAAGACAACGAGACCGTGCTGCTGGATTTGCGTAAACCCGGCGAGCGCCACGTGCTCTTGAAAGGCGGCGACGGCGGCTTCGGCAACACCCATTACAAGAGCGCCACCAACCGCGCGCCGCGCCGGTTCGGCAAGGGCTGGCCGGGCGCGGAACGCTGGGTCTGGCTGCGCCTCAAGCTGATCGCCGATGCCGGGCTCGTCGGCCTGCCCAATGCCGGGAAATCGACGCTGCTGGCCGCGGTCTCGAAAGCCAAGCCGAAGATCGCCGATTATCCCTTTACGACCTTGAAGCCGCAGCTGGGCGTGGTGCGCGTGCACGACGAGGAATTCGTGCTCGCCGAC
>DATNMV010000264.1:0-2168 GCA_035602175.1 Allostellaceae bacterium | reverse complement strand
GGTGAAGGCGGCGCAACCGGCGCCGTACCGTTGCCGGCATTCGCGTCCTTTTTCTCGGATGGGGGCGGCCCGTCGGGGAAGGCAGTATCGGCCGGGCCGGTGACATGAGCGGCCAGAACCAGCTTCTGCCCGCCGGGCTGGAAGTCGCTCAACAGCCCGGCGAGATCGGGCAACGGCGCCTGCACCTTCGCCACCGGAATCGCCATCGAATCCTCCGAGGTCGAGATCAGCGGCGCGAAGCTGGTCTTGGCGTCGGGCAACGGCTTCAGGATTCCGGCCGTGGCCATGTTGATCTGCGACAGATCGGCGGTGATGAGATCGTCGCGGTTGAGATTGGCCGATTTGAGCCCCAGCCAGGCGACGTAATCGAGCGCCTGGAGGCGCGACGCGGTGCCGGCATTCACTTTCATCGCCGCCTGACGGTCGCCGGCCACCAGCTTCGGCTCCATCTCCAGCCCCCAGGCCTTGAACAGCACGGGCAGATCGCTGTCATTGGGCTGGCCCGGCGGATTCAACTGGCTCGGATGCAGGGTCTGGGTTTCCGAATCCGGATCGACGAAGACCAGGGCATGGCCGCCCTTCATGACGAACTGGTCGATGGCGTAGAGCGTCTTGGGCGCGAGATTCTGCGGATGGACCAGCATCAACACGCCGACATCGTCCGGCACGGAGTCGAAATCGGTGCCCATGAGATGCACGTCGTAGAGCTGGCGCATCTGCTCGAGCATGACATAGGGCACCAGCGGCCGGCCCTGCATCGCCGCCATCAGGTCGCCTTCCATTGGCAGCTCGGTGGCGAGCCCGACCACGGTCTTGGCGGGATTGGCCAGGGTGTGGATGAGCTTGGTCAGGTCGTATTCGAGGAATCGCTCGCGCTCGGGCTGGAAGAAGGAAACGATTTCCTGGTCGTCGGTCGAATTGGTGCCGGCGAGGCCGAAATAGACCTGCTCGCCGCTCTGGTCGAGCGGCACGCCTTGGAGCCCGAAGGCCACGGCGCGATCCTCGGTGGGCGAGAACGGCGCGGGATCGAGAATCTCGAGCCGGATCTTGCCGCCGGCCCGGGCGGCGTAGGATTTGAGCATCTCGCGCACGCGGTCGGCATAGACGCCGTAGGACGGAATCTCCCGGCCGAGCTGCGGCGAATAATAAAAACGCAGCGTGATCGGCTCGTCGATCTTGGCCAACGTCGCGCGCGTGCCGGGCGATAGCGTGTAGAGACCGCCCTGGGTGAGATCGAGCCGCACGCCGCCGAGCCAGTTCCTGGCGATGACGTTCACGGCCGTGAACAGCACCAATGCCGCGGCCAGCGCCAGCAGGGCGGAAGCATTGCGCGATCGCGGCAGTCCCAGGCGCATGGTCATCGCCTCAATCCGCTTTCTTCAGCTCGACGATGATCGCGTTGGCGAACAGGAACAGCGCGATCGCCGAGATGAAGAACACCGCGTCGTCGAGCTCGATGACGCCGCGCAGGATGGCGTTGAAATGGCCGAGGAAGCTGAAGCTGGCGACGGCGTCGAGCAAGCCCGCCGGGAGCCAGCCGGCGAGGAACCCGAGCAGCACGGGCAGACCGGTCACGGTGAAGAGAAAGCAGGCCGCCGCGGTCACGACAAAGGCGATCACCTGGCTCTTGGTCAGCGCCGACAGCGCCGCGCCCAAAGCCAGGAACGCGCCGGCCATGAGAAAGCTGCCGAGATAGCTCGCCAGGATCACGCCGTTATCCGGGCTGCCCAGCACATTGACCGTGATCCAGAAGGGAAAGGTCAGCGCCAGCGCGATGCCCGAGAACACCCAGGCCGCCAGGAACTTACCGAGCACCGCCTGCCACACCGAGATCGGCAAGGTCAGGAACAACTCGATGGTGCCGCTCTTGCGCTCTTCGGCCCAGAGCCGCATCGACAAGGCCGGGATCAGCACGAGATAGAGCCAGGGATGGAAGCTGAAGAAGGGCTGCAGATCGGCCTGTCCGCGGTCGAAGAAATTGCCGAGGAAGAACGCGAGCGCGCCGGCGAGCGCCAGGAAAATCACGATGAAGACATAGGCGAGCGGCGTCGCGAAATAACTCGCGAGCTCGCGTTGGAAGATGATCCAGGTGCTGCGCATGGCGATGGCGCTCAGGCGGAAGGTGCGGTGGTGATGGCGCGGAATACCTCGTCGAGGCGGCCGCGCTC
>DATNMV010000263.1:0-3716 GCA_035602175.1 Allostellaceae bacterium | reverse complement strand
ATCCGCGACCTTCGATCCGATCCGCCGCAACGCCGCGCGGCTGGGCGCGCTCGCCTTCATGCTGGCGCTGGCCGGGACCGGCGCGGCGTGGGCGCAGGAACCGCCGCCACCGCCGCCGCCCGGTATTGCGACGGAAGAGATCGTCGTTACCGCGCAATCCATGGGCGCCGTAAGCACGGTCAAAAGCGACGTCGGCGCATCGAGCTACAGCCTCGGCAGCCAGGCGATCGAGGCGCTGCCCGGCGGCGCCGACGCTTCGCTCAGCCAGGTGCTGCTGCAGGCGCCCGGCGTCAATCAGGACAGCGCCGAGAACGCCGAACTCCACATCCGCAACGAGCACGCCAACGTGCAATACCGCATCAACGGCATATTGCTGCCGGAAGGCGTCAGCTTCTTCGGCCAGGGCTTCAGCACAAGGCTCGCCAGTTCGGTCGAGCTGATCACCGGCACCTTGCCGGCGCAGTACGGGCTGCGCACAGCCGGCGTGGTCGATATCGAGACCAAGAGCGGCAGCTTCGCGCCCGGCGGCTCGGCCGGCGTCTACGGCGGCAGCTACGACACGGTGCAGCCGAGCGTCGAATATGGCGGCTCGGCTGCCGGCTACAATTATTACCTGGCCGGCGATTACCTGCAAAACAGCCGCGGCATCGAGCCGCCGACGCCCAATTACAACGCCATCCACGACGACACGCAGCAAAGCCATGCCTTTTTATATGTCGACAAGCCGGTGGATTCCTCGACGCGGATCGACGTGCTCGCCGGCACTTTCGACGGCAAGTTCCAGATCCCGAACAATCCCGGCCAGCCGACCAATTTCACCATCAACGGCAACGGAACCTATGATTCCGCGCAACTCAACGAATACCAGACCGAGACCAGCAGCTACGGCATTCTGTCCTATCTGCAATCGCGCCAGGATTTCGAGGTGCAGCTTTCCGGCTACACCAAATACAGCACGCTGCATTTCCATCCCGATTTCAACGGCGACCTGCTGTTCAACGGCATCGGCCAGGAGGCGTTGCGTCAAAGCTACGTCAACGGCGTGCAAGCCGACGGCAGCTACAAGGCGATTTCTGGCCACACCTTTCGCGCCGGCCTGATCATGGAGGCGGAACGCGCCTCCGCCGACACCAATTCCTATGTCGAGCTCAGCGGCGGCCCGGACACGCCCTTCAACATCATCAGCGACAGCGCCAAGACCGGCTGGACCTATGGCGCCTATGCCCAGGATGCCTGGAAGCTGACGCCCAGCTTCACGCTCAATTATGGCGCGCGCTTCGACTTGGTGAACGCCTATACCGAGGAGAACCAGATCAGCCCGCGGCTCAACGGCGTCTGGCAGCCGAATCCCGCCACCACCATCCATGCGGGCTATGCGCGCTATTTCACGCCGCCGCCTTTCGAGATGTCTCCCAATCCCAGCTTGTTCACGGCGACCACCGGAGCGGCGGCATCGACCGGCAATTCGCCGATCAAGGCCGAGCGCTCGCATTATTTCGACCTCGGCATCGAGCAGGAATTGCTGCCCGGACTCAAAGCTGGGATCGACGTCTACTACAAATACTCGCGCAATTTGATCGACGAAGGCCAGTTCGGCGCGCCGGTCATCCTGACTCCATTCAACTATCACGTCGGCTTCAACAAGGGCGTCGAGCTCACCACCACCTACGAACGGGGCAATTTCTCCTATTACGGCAATCTCGCCATCGCCGAACAGAAGGCCGAGGATATTTCCTCGGCGCAGTTCAATTTCTCCGCCGTTCCGGCCAATGGCTGCCCGCAATCGGATCTGCAATACGCCGCGACCCATCTGGTCAACACCGACCACAGCCAATTGATGACCGCCTCGGCGGGCATGTCCTATCTCTGGCTCGGCACGCGCTACAGCGTCGACATCATCGCCGGCTCGGGGCTGCGCACGCAGAACCCGGGCGATTGCTTCAATGAAGGCACGGTGCCGTCCTATGAGCAGGTCAATCTCGGCATCTCGCACCGCTTCGAAAACGTGCCGGGCGGCGCCATCGACTTGAGCTTCAACGTCATCAACCTGCTCGACGAAACCTATCTGCTGCGCTCGGGCTCGGGCGTCGGCGTATTCGCCTCGCAATACGGGCCGCGGCGCTCGTTCTTCATGGGCGTGAGCAAGGAATTCTGATGGCCGGCTATCTCGCACCCCGGTTCTCGGCCGCCCGGCTGGTGGGGTTGGGGCTGGTCGTGTTGATCCATGTGGTGCTGATCTACGCGCTGGTGCAGGCACTCGCCCACCGCTCGATTGACCTCTTCCAGGAGCCGATCGAGGCGCGCATCGTCGCCGTGGCGCCGCCGCCCGAACCGGCCAAGCCGCCTCCGCCGGAGAAAGCCGCGCCGCCGCCCAAGCCTTTCGTGCCGCCGCCTGAGGTGCAGCTGCCGAACGCGCCGGCGGGGGCGGGCGCGATCACCGGCAGCGCCAACGCGCCGCCCATGGTCGATCGCGCCCAGAGCCGCGATCCCGAATACCCGGCGGCGGCGCGGCGCGAAGGCGAGCAGGGCTCGGTCGTGCTGCAAGTCCTGGTCGGCACCGACGGCCGCGTACTCGACGCAAAACTCGCGCAATCGAGCGGCTTTCCCGATCTCGACCAGGCCGCGCTCGACGGCATCAAGAGAGATTACCGCTTCACGCCCGGCATGATCGACGGGCAGAAGCGCGAAATGTGGCACACGCTGAAATTCACCTGGAAACTCAGATAGGCGGGCATCACCATGATCATCATTCGAAGCTTCACGTTTTTGCGGCAATGCTGCGCCGCTCTCGCGCTGGCGGGATTGCTCCTGATCGCGGTTCCGACGGTCGGCCAGGCGCAAACCGGCGCGCCGCCCGCCGTTACGGCGGCGCCGGATCAGAATCCGCCGGCGATCAATGACGCGACCGAACTGGTCGAGAACCCCTATGGCCTGTCGGCGTTGTGGGCGAGTGGCGATTTCGTCGCCCGCGGCACGCTGCTGGCGCTCGTCATCATGTCGCTCGGCAGCTGGTACATCATGATCACGAAATGGATCGAGCAGACGCAGCTGTTGCGCCAGGGTCAGCGCGCCAACGCCGTCTTCTGGAGCGCCGCGTCTTTGCGCGAGGGCGCCAACCGGCTCGATCCGCGCAGCGCCTTCCGCATGGTGGCCGAAGACGGAATGCAGGCGGTGCAGGGCTATGAGGGCGGCCTGGCGAAGCAGGTCGATCTCAATTCCTGGATCCTGATGTCGCTGCAGCGTTCGATCGACGCGATCAACAACCGGATGCAGGGCGGGCTCGCCTTCCTGGCGACGGTCGGCTCGACCGCGCCCTTCGTCGGCTTGTTCGGCACGGTGTGGGGTATCTACCATGCGCTCACCGCCATCGGCATCGCCGGGCAAGCGAGCATCGACAAGGTCGCGGGCCCGGTCGGCGAGGCGTTGATCATGACCGCGCTCGGTCTCGCGGTCGCGGTGCCGGCGGTGCTCGGCTACAACTGGATGGTCCGGCGCAACAAGGTGGCGATGGACCGGGTGCGCGGTTTCGCCGCCGATCTCCACGCCATGCTGGTCGGCGGCAAGTCGGCGAAATCCGCAGTTAGGGGCGCGTAGATGACGGACAATCGCGGACTATTCGACGATCCGGACGACGACCACTCCCTGTCCGCGGCGATCAACACGACGCCCCTGGTCGACGTCATGCTGGTGCTGCTGATCATCTTCCTCATCACCAT
>DATNMV010000262.1:0-23560 GCA_035602175.1 Allostellaceae bacterium | reverse complement strand
CGGCGGCGATCTCCTGCTTTCGGCCGGCGGCGACCGTCATAGCCAGACTTTGCGCGGCGGCATCGCTGCTCATGTGAACGCCCATCAACGCGCGATTGTCGGCGACGGTGCCGGCGTCCGGATTTTGCAGGGCGCGGAAATATTTCACGTCGCTGTCGAGCGCCGCGAGATCGGTGTCCGAACCGGCCACTTCGCGCGCCTTGTCCATGTCACCGTTCATGGCATAGATCAAAGCGAGATTCTGCCGGTAGCGCGGCTTGGCGTTCGGCATCGCGACGAGATCGCTGAAGGTCTTGATCGCGTCCGTGCTGTCGCCGGCGAGGAATTGCGCCAAGCCGAGATTGTTGCGCAAGCCTTGATGGTCGGGCATCAGCTTCAAGCCGTCCTGGTAGCTGCGGATGGCGAGGTCGTACCGGCCCATCATGCTGTAGGCGACGCCGATGACGCTGTAGAGTTGGGGATCGTTATTGCGCGTCGCGAGGGCGATGTTGAACTGGTCGATCGCCGCCTGCGGCGAGCCGTGAATCAGCATCAGCTCGCCCATGCGGAACGCTGCGTCGGCATCGTTGGGCGCGATCTCCTGCAGCTCGTGATAGGTCTCGTAGGCCTCGGCATAGTCGCTGAGAGCGAGTTCGGCGGAACCGAGGCGACGCAAGGGCTCGAGCGATTTCGGATCGGACTCGTGCGCGCTTTTGTAGGCCCGGGTCGCGGCGGCGAAATCGCCGCGCGTCACGGCATCGTCGCCGCGCTGCATCGGCGGCTTGGTGTCGTCGATCGCTTGCTGCGCCGACCGCGTCTTCGCCGTGTCGTCGGCGTGATGCGAAAACGGCGAGATGGCGCAACCCGACATCGCCAGGGTCGCCGCGGCCAGAACGGCGCGCAGACAGGACGCCGTGCGCGGACGTCGCGGGTGAGACAGGGTTTCGGCGCGAATGCGGGCCATTTCAACCACGGGGTTACCTCGGAGCAATCGAACCAGAATGCTCGCAAGTGTTGCCGAACTTGGTAAATCAACCTTTAACAAAACCCACCTATTCTCGTATTCAGTTGGCAGTTAAGGATCAGTCAAGACATTGGCTGGACTGCGAAAAAGCCTGTATTGGGCGCGCCGCGCGGGATCCCGGACCGGTAAGGTTGCGTTAATTTTTGCGGTCATCCGCCGGGATACCGCGCCGGTGGCGGCAACCGCGCCCTCACCCGAGAACCCGGCCTTATCGCCGTGACACCCGCCAAGCGGCGGGGTTTCTCATTTGGCGTTGGTGTCCGGTTCGTCCGGCGGGATGTCGAAATGGACGGTATTGGGATCGATGCCGGTGCCCTTGTCCAGCGAGCCCAGCACCATCTGGGGAAAGGCGATGACCAGCCCCACCATGATGAGCTGGATCACGACGAAGGGAATGACGCCCCAATAGATTTGTCCGGTGGTGAGCGGCGCCGTGCGCCGGCCGGTGACGCGGTCGGTGTATTCCTCGCTCGGCGCCACGCTGCGCAGATAGAACAGCGCGAAACCGAACGGCGGATGCATGAACGAGGTCTGCATGTTGACGCCCAGCAGCACGCCGAACCAGATGAGGTCGACGCCGAGCTTTTCCGCCACCGGCCCCAACAGCGGCACGATGATGAAGGCGAGCTCGAAGAAATCGAGGAAGAAGGCCAGCACGAAGGCCATCGCGTTGACCACGATCAGGAATCCGAGCTGCCCGCCGGGCAGGCTGGTCAGCAGATGCTCGACCCAGAGATCGCCGTTGACGCCGCGGAACACCAGACTGAACACGGTCGAACCGACCAGGATGAACATGACGAAGGAGGAGAGCTTCGCCGTCGTGTCCATCGCCTGGCGCAGCAGCGGGAAATCGAGCCGCCGGTTGGCCAGCGCCAGGATGAGCGCGCCGGCCGAGCCCATGGCGCCGCCCTCGGTCGGCGTGGCGATGCCGAGGAAGATGGTGCCGAGCACCAGGAAGATCAGCGCCAAGGGCGGCATCATCACGATCACCACCTGGCGCGACAGCCGGCTCAAGAGGCGCAGTTTGAGGAATTTGTCGGCCAGCGCCACGACATAAACCGCAACGCCGACCAACGCACAGGCCCAGATCGGATGCATGATGTCGTAATCGGCGAGGAGATAGGCCGCGGCCACGCAGATCGCCACCACCACGCCGAGCGAGGTGTAGCCCGTGCGGCCCGATTCCTCGCGCACGGTGATGGCCTCGAGCGGCAAGGCCGGCGTCAATTTCGGCCACAGGATCGTGACGAAGAAGATATAGACCGCGTACAACGCGGCCAGTCCCAGGCCGGGGATGAAGGCGCCCTGGTACATGTCGCCGACCGAACGGCCGAGCTGGTCGGCCATCACGATGAGGACCAGGCTCGGCGGAATGATTTGCGCCAGCGTGCCGGAAGCGGCGATCACCCCCGCCGCCACCCGCCGGTCGTAGCCGTAGCGCAGCATGATGGGCAGCGAGATCAGACCCATCGAGATGACCGAGGCCGCAACCACGCCCGTCGTCGCCGCCAGCAATGCCCCCACGAAAATCACCGCATAGGCGAGGCCGCCGCGGATCGCCCCGAACATCTGACCGATGGTATCGAGCAGATCCTCGGCCATGCCGCTGCGTTCCAGGATCAAACCCATGAAGGTGAAGAACGGGATCGCCAGCAGGGTGTCGTTCGACATGATGCCGAAGACGCGCTGTGGCAGGGCCTGGAACAGTTCGGGGCCGAGGAGGCCGAAATGGATGGCGATGGCGCCATAGAGCAGCCCATTGGCGGCGAGCGAGAACGCCACCGGATAGCCGATCATCAACAGAAAAATCAGCGACGCGAACATCAGCGGAGCGATGTTGGCGAGGAACAGCGCGCTCACCGCTTGTCCCCCTGCAACAGCTCCGGCGGCAACATTTCCTCGGCCGCGTCGTGAGCGTGCTTGGGCGTCGGATCGGGTATGAGGCCCATCAGGAAGGCCGCGCGCTTGATGATTTCCGAGACGCCCTGGATCGCCAGCAGGAAGAAGCCGACCGGGATCATGAGCTTCACCGGCCAGCGCAGCAATCCTCCGGCATTGGGCGAATACTCGCCGAGCGCGAAGGATTGGGTGAATACCGGCCAGGCGAGCACCATGATGATGAGCGCCATGGGCAACAGGAAGAAAATCCCGCCCAACAGGTCGATCCAGGCGCGGGTGCGCGGCGAAAGCCGGCTGATGATGATGTCGATGCGGACATGCTCGTTCCTGAGCAGCGTGTAGCCCGCGCCGATCAGGAAGAAGCCGGCGAAGAGATACCACTGGATCTCGAGCCAGCCGTTCGAACTGTAATCGAAGAGGTAGCGCACCACCGCGTTGCCGGAGCTCACCAGCACCGCGGCCAGCACCAGCCAATAGACCGTCTGGCCGATCCGCTCATTGACGCGGTCAATGAGCCGGCTGAACGCCAGCAGGAATTGCAATCGCCCGGCCTCCCCACTTCCGCAACCGGGGCCGGTTTCACCGGCCCTTCATTATTTGACGCGGCCACTATGACATGCGGTTTTGGCCGATGCCAGTTCCGAGACGGACGGCGCTCGCTCTTGTCAGAGCCGCCCGAACCGGGGAAGATGATCGCGCGGCGTCCGGTTTCGGGCGCCGTCAAGCCGACTAAGAAACCGTGGCCCGGGAGTCCTGCATGAGTCCATCCGACAAGCCGCCGGCGGCGACGCCGGTTCCCGGCGGCAAGACCGTCCTGGTCGAATTCGATTCCGGCATCGCCTGGGTGACCATGAACCGGCCCGAGAAGCGCAACGCCATCAGCCCCGCTCTCGCGGCCGAGATGCTGGCGGTGGTGGACGCGCTCGAAACCGATCCGCGCTGCGGCGTGCTGGTGCTCAGCGGCGCCGGCGAATCCTTTTCCGCCGGCATGGATCTGAAGGAATATTTCCGCGAGACCGACCCGCTTTCCCATGAGGAGCGCATGCGCATCTTTCGCGTCAACGCCCAGTGGCAATGGCGGCGGATGATGTTCTATCCCAAGCCGACCATCGCCATGGTGAACGGCTGGTGCTTCGGCGGCGCCTTCACCCCGATGCTGTCCTGCGATCTCGCGATAGCCGCCGACGAGGCGACCTTCGGCCTGTCGGAGATCAATTGGGGCATCATCCCGGCCGGCATCGTCACCAAGGCGCTCGCCGGGGCGGTCAACCAGCGCGACGCGCTTTACGCCATCATGACCGGCGAGCCCTTCGACGGCAAACGCGCGGCGGCGATGGGCCTAGTCAACGAATCCGTGCCCCGGGCCGATCTGCGCGCCCGGGTGAAAGAGCTTGCCGGCGTGCTGCTCAAGAAAAACCCGACCGTGTTGCGCGCGGCTAAGCACGCCTATCGCCGGGTGCGCGAGATGAGCTGGGACGACGCCGAGGATTACCTGTTCGCCAAGATGGACCAGTCGCGCTTCCTCGATCCCGAGAAGGGCCGCGACCGGGGCATGGCGCAGTTCCTCGACGAGAAATCCTACCGCCCCGGCCTCGGGACCTATAAGCGTGAGCGCTGACGGCAGTATGCCGGGCGCCGGCCGGCTGCTGCGGCCCGGATCCATCGCCATCGTCGGCGTGTCGCCCGAGCCGGATTCGATCGGCGGCGCGGTGCTGGCCAATCTCGAACGCTTCAAGTATGGCGGCGTGATCCACCTGGTGAGCCGCTCGCGCGACGCCATCGGCGGCAGGCCTTGCCTGCCCTCCATCGACGAGCTGCCCGAAGGCGTCGACGCCGCCGTGCTGGCCCTGCCCCAGGCGGGGATCGCCGAGGCGGTCGCGTCCTGCATCAAGCGCAAGATCGGCGCTGCGGTGATCTTCGCCGCCGGTTTCGCCGAAATCGGCGATGCCGGCCGCCTGGCGCAGGACAAGTTGGCGCGCGCGGCGAAAGCGGGCGGCCTGGCGCTCCAAGGCCCCAATTGCATCGGCTTCGTCAATTACGCCGATGGCGTGCCGCTGACCTACGAACCGGTGACGCAAGCCCAGCCGAACGGTCCCGCCGTGGCCATCGCCGCGCAAAGCGGCGCCATGGCCTCGAGCCTGCGCGCCGCCTTCCAGGCCAAGGGGCTGGCGGTGTCGCATGCGATATCCACCGGCAACGAGGCCGGGCTGTGCGTGGAGGATTTCCTCGAATTCCTGGCCGAAGAATCCCAGGCCAAGGCGATTGCGCTGTTCGTGGAACAGATCCGGCAGCCGAAGCGGTTCCTCGAATTGGCGGTCAAGGCGCGCAAGGCGGCCAAGCCGATCGTGCTGCTGCATCCCGGGCGCGGCGCGCGGGCCAAGGATTCGGCGCGCACGCATACCGGCGCGCTGGCCGGCGATTACGCGGTGATGGAAACCCTGCTGCGGCGCCAGGCGGTAGCGCTGGTCGAAACCGTGGAGGAGCTGATCGACACCACCGAGATTTTGGCGCGCTTCCCGCAGGCGCCGGTCAAGGGCGCGGCGATCGTGACCAATTCCGGCGCCTTCAAGGGCTTCGCGCTGGATTTCTGCGAATCGATCGGCCTCGACTTGCCCGCGCCGTCCGCGGCCACCATAGCTGCTCTCAAGCAGGCGCTGCCGCCATTCGCCTCGATCGACAACCCGCTCGACGTCACCGGCCAGCTCATCAAGGAGCCGGCGATCCTGCCCAAATCCGTGGCACCGCTTCTGGCCGACGCCGCTTTCGGCAGCCTGGTGGTGGCGGTGGTGCCGGGCGGGCCGCAACAGGCTTCGGCTAAGGCCCAGGCGCTGCTGCCGGCGGTGGCGGGTTCGGCCAAGCCGGTCGCGGTCGCCACAACCCATGACGAAGGCGAATTACCGGCGGAATTCATCCCCGCGCTTCGCGGCGCGGGCCTGCCCTTTTTCCGTTCGCCCGAGCGCGCGCTGCGCGCGATGGCGCGCGTGACGGCGTTTGGCCGGGCGCGGGCGGCGGCCGAAATCTCCGCGCCCGCGATCAAGCTGCCGGCGGCGAAATTGCCGGGCAAGGGCGCCTTGGCGGAATACAAGAGCAAGGATTTCCTGGTCGCGCTCGGCTTCAAGACGCCGCGCGGCGCGCTGGTGAGCAACGTGGTCGAGGCCAAGAACCTGGCCGCGCGGCTGGGCTATCCGGTGGCGCTGAAAGCGCAATCCGCCGCGTTGCCGCACAAGAGCGAGGCGGGCGGCGTGATCCTCGGCCTCGCCGACGCCACGGTTCTGGCCCAGAGCTGGGAAAAGCTCAACGCCAGCGTCCACAAGGCGCATCCCCGGATCGTGCTCGACGGCGTGCTGGTCGAAGCCATGGCCGAGCCCGGAATCGAGATGGCGGTGGGCGCGCGGCGCGACAAGGAATGGGGCCCGGTGTTGATGGTCGCGCTCGGCGGCGTGTGGATCGAGGCGCTCAAGGACGTCCGACTGATGCCGGTCGATCTCGACGCGAAGGATATCGAGCGGGAAATCCTGAGCCTCAAGGGCGCGGCGCTGCTCAAGGGCATGCGCGGAAAGCCCGCCGCCGACGTTCCGGCGCTGGTCGAGGCGATGCTGCGGCTGGGAGCGCTGATGCAGGCGAACCCGGCGATCGTCGAGATCGACATCAATCCGCTGACGGTCTACGCCAAAGGCAACGGCGTGCTGGCGCTCGACGCGTTTATCGTCTCGGCCTGAGGCAGGCGGCGATGGACTTCTCCTTCAGCGAGGAACAAACCCTTCTGCGCGACAGCGTCGGCAAGCTGATGGACAAGCACGCGCCGCCCGAATTGATCCGCCGCCTCGACCGCGAGCAGGCCTATCCTTATAAACTCTACGATGCCTGGGTGGAGGCGGGGTTGTTCCGCATGCCGTTCGCCGAGGAAGACGGCGGCCTGGGCGGCGGCGCGGTCGATCTCTGCATCATCGCCGAGGAGATGGCGCGCCGCAGCCAGGATCTGTTCACCGCTTATGGCGGACCAGTGTTCTGCGGCCTCAATATCGCGCGCCGGGGTTCGCCGGAGCAGAAGGCGTACTGGCTGCCCCGGCTGTTTTCGGGCGCGGCGCGGTTCTCGATCTCGATCTCGGAGCCCGATGCGGGATCGGATCTGAGCCGGATGCGCGCCACCGCGCGGCGCGACGGCGGCGATTACGTGATCAACGGCCAGAAGCTGTGGGCGAGCGGCGCCGGCGCCAAGCGCAACGTCATCAACGCCTATGTCAGGACCGACCCCAAGGCGGACATCCGCAAGGGGATGTCGCTGTTCCTCATCGACAACGACGCCGCGGGCGTGGAGCTCAGGAAGCTCGAGATGCTGGGGCGCCGTTCGGTCGGCACCTACGAGATCTTTTTCAACGACGTGCGCGCGGCGGAAGACCGGCTGATCGGCGGCGAGAACCGGGGCTGGGATTGCCTCTTGTCGGGCCTCCAGGTCGAGCGCGTGACCTCCTCGGCCGGCAATGTCGGCGGAGCGCAGGGCGTGGTGGATCTGGCCCTGGCCTTCGCCAAGGAGAGAAAGCAGTTCGGTCGCGCCATCGGCACGTTCCAGTCGATCGCCCATATGCTGGCCGACATGCAGACCGAGGTCGAGGCGGCGCGCGCGCTGCTCTACCGCGCCGCCTGGATGGTGGACCAGGGCCGCGACGCGCTCAGGGAAATCTCGATGGTGAAGCTGTTTTCGTCCGAGATGTACGCCAAGCTCGCCAATATGGGCGTGCAGATCATGGGCGGCTACGGCTACAGCATGGAATTCGACATGCAACGCCATTTGCGCGACAGCCGCGCCGCCACCATCGCCGCCGGCTCGTCCCAGATTCAGCGCAACCTGATCGCCAATCTCATGGGCCTGAAGGTCCAATAGGCCGAAGGATTCAGCCCTTCAGCCTTTTGGTCCAGGCCGCCAGCGCGAGCATGAGATCGGCGATGAATTGCTGGGTCACCGCGTCGGTGAGATTGCCTTGCGCGTCGAACTTGTTCTGCGCCTGGGGGATCATCACCTCGGGCTTGTTGAGCGGCAGCATGTTGAGGAAGACGCAGGACTGGCGCAGGTGGTATTGCGCGCGGGCGGTGCCGTAGAGGCCCATGCTGGCGCCCATGATCGCCACCGGCTTGCCCTCGAAGGGCTGGTCGGGCGGGCGCGAGGCCCAGTCGATCGCGTTCTTGATCACGCCCGACATGGAATAATTGTATTCCGGCGTGACGAAGAGCAGCGCGTCCGCCGCCTTGATCTTGGCGCGCAGCTCGGCCACCGCGGGCGGAAAACCGTTGGCCTTGACGTCCTCGTTATAGGGCGGAATCTCCGCCATCTTGTCGAAGGCTTCGAGCGTCATGCCCGGCGGCAGGTTTTGCTCCGCCGCCTTGAGCGCCATGCGGTTGTAGGACGCCTGACGCAAAGAGCCGCAAATCCCCAGAACTTTTATGGAATCGGCCATGATGGAATAACCCCTTGCTGATGCGAATGGGCGATATAACCCGCCGGCCGCGCGGAATTCCACCCCCGCCGCTGCATGGCGGCGATGCCCGATTCAACGGCTAGGACGCGACCGGCCGGCGCTTGTCATGGGCGCGCGAGCGGGCACGCGGCCGCTCATCCCCGAACCGCTCGGCCACGAGCTTCGCCAGATTGGGGTGGCGGTCGTATTGGTGGACGACCGGGCTGACATGGCCGTTGGCGTCAGCCATGCGCTGCTGCGGCGTGATAAAAATGTTCGCGTCGGACACATAGTGCAACGACCAAACACGCTTGGCGTTCTCCTCGAACGCAACCGAGCCCAGGCGTCCGGTGTGGAGAAGAAAATTGTGGATCCCCTGGTCGATCCCGATCTTGAGCCGGGCATTCGGCGGACATTCATAAGCGTAAAGCTGCATCAGCAGGAGATAATTCAGGATTCCCCGCCATGACCCCAGCACCGTGCCGGCGCAGGAAATGCGCTGATCGCCGATTTGCCTCAGCATTTTTTTGCCGAACGCTTCTCTGATCCAACGCGAATTGTACTGGCAACTGCCGATGGTTTGCGACGGATCCTCGAGACACGCCGCCAACTCCTTGAACATAGGGGTGTCGAAGGGATTGGCTTGAAACACCACGTCCCGGACATCGCTGAGGAAGACCCGGCGATAAGGGCGGCCTTCGCGATCGAGCGCATGCAGGAAGCGGTAATAGCAGAAAAACCGCGACAAGATCGGCGCCATCGGCAGAAACTGTCCTCCCAGAAATTCTCGCGCATAACTCGGTTCGCGCGCAGAAACGCCGCGGTGGCCGGATCGACGTCCAGCGTCCACAGCACGATATCGCCGTCATAGCCGGTCGCGCGCAGCGAGCGGACGAAGGGTCCGAGTTCGCGCGTGGTGTAATTGGTCGCGAGCCCCATGACCAGATCCCGGTCGGGCGCGTGCTTGCGTTTCGTCGTGCTTGCGTTGCTCGCGATCTCCCGCTCGACGGCGTTGTGGGATTTCAAGTCGAAGGCGCGGGCGGGCGGGAGCTTCAACGCCTGCAGCCTGCGCCTGCTCCAGTTAATCAGTCTCTGTAAGGTGATCATTCGGACTCCACGCCTCCACCGTCGCCAGTTTGGCGCAGGCTGTCGCGAATGCCCAGAACCTTGATGCCGTCGCTCTTAACCGGTTAACCCTCGCGAAGCCGCGCCGGGCCGGACAGTGGCCGCCGCGCGCGGGCAATTGCGGGCCGCCCGCCGCGGGGCGGGAATGCTCAAAGACCGCGTGGGCGAACCGGGTTATTGCGCGGCAGCGGTGTGGGTGTTGGGCGGGTTCAGTCCGACGCCGCGGCCGGGGAAACCGGCGGCGTCGAAATAGAGCGTCGAACCCACCATCTGCTCGACCAGCACGGTCTTGACGCCGTTGGCCGCCGGCGGCGAGATCACCGTCCGGGCGGCATAACGCGGCAGGACGCCGCCGGGCCGCGCCTCGTCCATCACCCGGCCGACCAGCTTGCCTTTGTCCTGGGCCTTGAGGCCGAGGATGCTCGCCAGCGTCTTGCCGATATCGGCGTTGCTGGTGGGGGCGCCGTCGACAAAAGCGGATTTGAAGTCGGGACCGATCGCCGCCATGAAGTTCATGGTGTCGGCGCGGCTGAAGCTGCCATGCATGCCCTGGCCTTGCTGCAAGGACGTGTCGGCCACTTCCACCGTGCACAGCACCGGCTGGCCGCAGCCGGTGTCGAAGCTGCGGAAGCTGATGAAAATCGCGGGCCCGGGGGTCACCGCCGCGCCCTTGAGGTTGATCGCGGAGAGCGGCAGCGTGCCGGCGAACCGGCCGAGCGAATCGTCGACAAACAGCCCGCTGACGTAATCCTGCGCCAGCAGCGCGGCGATCACGCGCGCCGCCAGTTTCTTGTCGTGGGCCGGCAGATAGACCAGGTCGGAGCCGCCATTGGCCGCGACCACGACATCGGGCTTGGTCGGATCCTGGCCGATCAAGCCGTTGCCCGCCTTGGGGTGATGCGCGCTGTCGACCCACGCGGCCTTGTCGCTCGGATCGAACAGCGGCAGCTTGAGCGCCTTGGCGATGTCGATGGCGACGAAGCCCGCGGGCAGTCGGCCGGCCGGAACGTCGGCGTAGCGGCCCTGGGCGGCCGGGCTGGTCTTGCTTTCCTTCGAGATGGTCGAGAAGCCGTGATCGGCGCTGACGACGATGTCGGTGGTGTCGGCCAGGCCGAGCTGGGTCAGCGCCGCCTCGAGCCGGGCGAGATCGTCATCCGCGTTCTTGATCGCGGCGAGCGAGGTCGGCCCGTTGATGCCGGGGGTGAACTGGCCGAGGCTGTCGCCCTGGTTGTGTTGGGTTCCGTCCGGGTCGCGCGACCAGAACACCAGCACGAAGGGCTTGCCGCGATCCTTGAACAGCGGCAGGACCGCCTTGACGGCGGCGTCGGCGAAATAATCCTGCTGCACGGTGTTGGCCGCGAGCGTGCCCGCATTATTCATGTCGCCGGTCTTGCCGTTTTCGCCGCGCGGCGGCGCCGCTGGCGGCAGATTGGCTTTTTGCAGCGCCGCGGCGAGCTCGTCCGACAGCGGGATGCCGGCGGGACTGCCGGTGGCGTCGTCGATGACGATGGTGGGCGCGCCGCTGTGATCCTGGTGGTCGAAGACCAGCGCCGGGCCGATCTTGCCGATGGCGGCAGTGCTGAAGCCCGCCTGCCGCGCCAAGGCCAGGAGCGCGTCCTCGTCCAGCATGTTGCCCTGGTAATGCTCGTCGACGTCGACCAGCACGGCGTCGTTCTCGATGAAGGGGGTGACGCTGCCATTGCCGGTTCCGGCGTCGACCCCGTAGCCGACATAGAGCGTGTTGCCGAACACGCCGGTGTCGCCCAGGTAATGGCCGGTCGCCATGGCCGAGGAATTGGGCATGGTGAAGGTGGGGAACATGGCGTGGGGATTCTGGAAATTGACGCCGCGATCGCGGATCGCCGCCATGGCCGGCGCGGTATCCGCCGTCACCATCTGCGCGCGCAGCCCGTCGGGCACGAACAGGATGAGATTGTGCGGCTGATCGGCCAACGCCGTGCCGGCAAAACCGCTGGCCAGAATCGCCGCAACGAGAATGTTCCGCATGGTCCGCCCCTCGTTCAATGAGGCCCATAGGCTAGACCGCGGGCGGGAAGCTTTTATGACAGCACTAGAGTTTAAAGGTGAAGCGGAAGCCGGCGTAACTGTCCTGGCCCTGCTGGCCGTAGAACTCCTTGGTGCGGCTGAGCAAGCCAAGATCGAAGCGGATATCGTCCTTCCAGAACATCGCCACGCCGGCGGTCAGGTCACCGACCAGCGGCTTTTTGTCGACGCTGCGGCTGTGGGCGAAGGTATTGCCGTCGAGAAAAATATTCTGCGCCACCGCCCTGCCCTCGCCGCCGGCGAAGAAATAATAGCCGAAGCTCGCGCTGCGCCGGCTCGGATCGACCCAATCCGTGCCCGACGGACCCGGCCGGATGCGCGGCGGGCCGTAATCGGTGTCGAGGCTGTTGCCGATGCGGATGATGCCGCCGACGGCGCCGTAGGTGAACACGTTGCCGGCGGTGACATCGGCCTCGGGCACGAAATCGACGCCGACGCCGCCGAGTTCGACGATGCCGAGCCGCCAGTGCTTGTCGTAGGAAAGGGCGATGGCCGGCTCGTTCTTGAGCTGGTTGTCCCAACCGGCGCCGCCCGGGATGCCGACGATGAATTGGTGCCAATCGTTCTGGACCTGCCGGCCCAACGCGGCCGGACCGACCACGCCGAGCAGCACCTCGAATCCCGTCAGGCTGTTGCCGCCGTTCTCCTGCAGCAATTCGCCGCCGGTATAGAGCCAGCCGGCATAGGGCCGGTCTGTCGCACTGGGCGGACTCAATTTGAGATTCATCGGCGTATAGATGCTCTGGCCGAGCACGATCCAGTCGAAGCGGCGCTGCTGGTCCGCCGAGCCGTGGAAGAGCGGCCCCAGGAAATCGAAGGCATCGTAGCGCCAGCCCGCGGTAAGCGGCGCCGACAGATAAGAGGCGCGCGCGCCCTGGGTGTAATGCTTGTCGCTGTCGGAAAAGAGCGAGTCGTTCTCTTCGATGATGGACAGCTCGCCTTTTTCGGCGGCCTGATTTGCCGCCTGATCGGCGGGCGCAGCCGGCGCTTGCGCCGCTTGTGCTTGAGCGGCCGCCTCTTGGGCACGGGCCGGGAGCGCCGCGAACGCGGCCGCGGCGAGAACAACCGGCAAAATCCGGAATTTCATAATATCCTAATGTGTCGGGGACTTGCCCGGCTCTTTGTCGGTCGCCAGAAGATCGGACTTATCCCACCAGCCGCCTCCCATGGCAAGGAAGAGCAGCGCGGTGTCGGTATAACGCTGCGCCTGGGCGCGGACGAAGCCCAGCCTTGCGTGCTGATAGAGCCGCTCGGCGTCGAGCACCTGGATAAGCGCGATATCGCCTGCGATGTAGGAAGTGTGCGTCAGATCGAGCGAGGATTTGGCGGATTCGAGCGCGGCGCGCTCGGAGCCCAGAAGATCGGCGTCGCTTTGCAGCGCGTCGAGCACGTCGGCCACCTGGGCGAAGGACGCCAGCACGGTCTGCTGATAATTCGCGGCGGCGGCGGTGAACTCGTCTTCGGCCTCGCGCTTCTGCGCCCGCAGCGTGCCGCCATGGAACAGCGGCACGGCGATGCCGGCGCCGATATTCCATACATTGTTCGCCGCCGTTCCCAGCCCGCCGGCGGTGAGCGCGACTTGCGACACCGCGGCGGTCAGCGTGATGTTGGGATAGAGCTGGGCGGTGGCTACGCCGACCGCCGCCGAGGCGGCGTGCAGCTCGGATTCGGCCGATAATATATCGGGCCGCTGATGCACCAGCGCCGAGGGCAGGCTGACCGGAAGCTCCGACGGCAGGACCAGCGAATCGAGCGTGAAATCGGGCGGCGTGAAATCGGGCGGCGCGCGGCCGACCAGAAGGGCGAGCGCGTGACGCGCGGCGTTGCGCTGTTGTTGCAGCGGCGGCAGCAGCGTGAGATCGGCCGCCAGCTGGCTCTTGGCGGTTTCGGTGTCGAGGCGGGATGCGCCGCCGGCCGCGACCTGTTTTTCGACCAGTGACAGCAGATTCCGGTCCTCGGCGATGATGTCGCGCACGGCGTCGATCTGGGCGTTGAGCGAGGCGAGCGTCAGCGCCTGGCTGACGGCGTTGCCGGTGAGCGCGAGATAGGCGGCGGCGAGCTGGTATTGCTGGCGCTCGGCCAACGCCTCCTGCTGCTCGACCAGGCGGCGGTTCTGGCCGAACAGATCGAGCGAGTAGCTCACCGTCGGGCCGACCGAGAAGACGTTGAAGGTGGCGGGCGGCTGGGCAAGGCCGAAGGCGGCGTAGCTGATGCGCTCGCGCGTCGCCGAGGCGGCGGCGTCGAGCCGCGGATAGAGCGCGCCGCGCGCGGCGTTGGTCGCCTCTTGCGCGGCGGCGAGATGCGCGCGCGCCGCCGCGAGATCCTGGTTGCCGGAGATCGCGTCCTTGAGCAACTGGTCGAGCGCCGGCGCGTGATAGAGGTTCCACCAATCGCCCGAAATCTTCTGGCCGAGCGCCAGGCGCTGGTCGCTTTCGCCCGCGGGCGGCGTGAGTTCCGGCGCGCCCTTGGAATCGTAAACCGTCTGCGCCGGCGCGGGCGGCGGCGTGAAATCGGGGCCGACGCTGCAGCCCGCGAGCAGCGCCGCGGCCAGAAGTGCCGCGGACTTGATCGGCCGGTTCCGGTAATTCATAAGCATGCTTATAAAATAACCGCCCGAGCGCGGTTTTTCAATGCCCCGCGCGGAAACGAATGGGATGGCTCAAGCCGCGTCGGAGCGGAGGTTGAGCCGTGCGCGCGGCAGGATGAGGCGAATGGTGGTGCCGCGTCTAATCTCGCTTTCGAGCGTCAACCGGCCACCGTGCAATTCGGCCAGCGACTTGGCGATGGTCAGGCCCAGCCCGGTGCCATCCTGCTGGCGCGCGAGAGAACCGTCGACCTGGTAGAACGGCTCCATGACGCGGGAAATCTGATCCGCCGGGATGCCGATGCCGGTGTCCTTGACCGCGAATTCGAGATCGCCGGCCTCGTCCAGACGCGTTGAGATACGCACCTCGCCGCCCAATGACGTGAACTTCACGGCGTTGGAGAGGAGATTGAGCAGGATCTGACGCAGTCGCCGTTCGTCGCCGCGGAACGGCGGCACCGCAGCCGGGACGTCGGCAACCAGAGCAACATCCTTCTTGGCGGCTGCGGGCGCGACGAAGCGCAGGCTGTTCTCGACCAGCGCGGCGGGTTCAATCGTGATTTCGTTGAGCGAGAGTTGGCCAATCTCCGCCTTCGAGAAGTCGAGGATGTCGTTGATGATCGACAGCAGTTGCGCGCCGCTCGCATGGATGTCCTGGGCGTATTCGCGATAGCGGCCGTCGGCGAGGCGGCCCTGCAGATCCCCGACCATGATCTCCGAGAAGCCGATGATGGCGTTCAAGGGCGTACGCAGTTCGTGGTTCATGTTGGCGATGAACTCGCTCTTGAGGCGGTTCGCCTCTTCGGATATTCGCGTGGCGCGCCGCAATTCCTCGGCCGAGCGCTCGCGCTCGGTCACGTCGTGGAAGGTCAGTACGATGCCGTTGATCGAGGGCTCGTCGATCAAATTGGCGGCGGTCGCTTCGAAGACCCTTGGGCTTCCATCGGGCAAGCGGATCTCCAGGCGGTCGACATGCGCCGCATCAGAGCGCGGCGCATGGGTCGCGAGCGCGTGCCTCAACGCCTCCACGCCCGGGCCGTGAACCAGGTCGAACAGGCTGACGTCTTCGAGCGCCGCGAGGCCGAAGCGGGATAGGCCTTGCGACGGCACGGCGAAGACGATCCGGCCGTCGCGGCCGACTACCAGGATGATGTCGGCCGAGCTGTGCACCAGGTTGCGAAAGCGCTCGGCGGACAGACGCAGGATCTCGGCCTCGCGGGCGCGAAAAGCGGCGAAGCGCTGGTCGAGCTTCGAGGACAGCAGCTCGAGGCTGAGGATGAGGGTGGTTGCCAGCGCGATGATCAGCGCGAGCGAGCCACGCTCGAACTGCAGGGCGACGGGGCGCAGGATAGACGGAACCGCCGTGAAGCAGGCCGCCTCCATGCCGGTATAATGCATGCCGTAGACCGCGGCTCCCATGATGCAGGCGGCGCCCGCGCGCCACCAGGCTCCCTTGTCGCGAAGCGCGATCCACAGCGCCGTCGTCGCGGCGATGCAGGCGATCACAACCGACGCGGCGACGATCCATGGATCGTAGGTGATGTCGGCCGGAAGCTGCATTGCCGCCATTCCGGTGTAGTGCATGCCGGCCACGCCGCAACCCATGATGAATCCCGCGGCGACGAGCCGCCGCCAGCCGCGGCCGCCGGCGATGATGGCGAAGGCGATCGCGGTGACGTCGATGGCGATGGCGAGCGAAAGCAGCGTGATCGGAACGCTGTAGCCGATACTCACCGGCAGCGAGAAAGCAAGCATGGCGATGAAATGCATCGACCAGATGCCGCCGCCCATGGCGGTGGCCGCGGCGACGATCCAACCGAGGCGAACCCATCCGCCCGACGACCAGATGCGCGCCGCGACATCGAGCGAAACGAACGATGCCCAAGTCGCGACGCCCATCGACAGAAGGACAAGCGTCGGATCGTAGGCGACGGCGAGAATCCCACTCATATTAGCAATGCTTCCCAAATACTTAGTTGAAGCAGCATAGGAGGCGGAGAGTTAAGGGAGCGTTGCCGCTGCGGCCATGGTGGAGAAACGGTTAAGATTGAGATGAAAGGCGCGGGAGAAATCATGGTGAAGGCGCTCGAAACCGGCGGCGTCACGCTTCACCGGCGGGGCCAGGGGCCGCCGCTGATGCTGTTGCACTGCCTGGGAGTCGACCACAAGCTGTGGGACATGGCCTGCGCCGGGCTGGAGCGCGACTTCACCCTGCTCGCCTATGACTTCCCCGGCCATGGTGAAGCTGCGGTTCCGGCCGGGCGCTATGGCATCGAGCAGCTTTCGGCGCAGCTCGAGGCGCTTTTGCGGCGGGCCGGCATCGCCCGCGCTTCGCTGGCGGGGATTTCGCTCGGCGGGCTGGTGGCGCAGGATTTCGCCGCGCGCCGGCCGGACCTGGTCGATAAACTGGTGCTGATCGACACCACGCCGCGCTATACCGACGAGATGCGCGGCATGTGGGCGCAACGCGCGGCGCAGGCGCGGCAAGCGGGCGTGCGCGCGCTCATCCCCGGCCTGCTCGACATCTGGTTCACCAAGGAGTTTCTGGCCGGAAACCCAGAGGCCGTGCGCTATGTGCGCGGCTGCTTCGAGGCTTGCTCCGGCGAAGGTTATGCGCTGGCCTGCGAGGCGCTGGCGGCGGCGGATCTGCGCGACGGCGCGCCGCGGATAAAGGCGCCGGCGCTGGTGGTCTGCGGCCAGCAGGACATTCCGAGTTTTCTCGATTCGGCGGCCTGGCTTACCTCGAACATCAAGGGCGCGCGGCTCGAATGGCTGGGCCCGGCGCGGCATTGCTCGATCCTGGAACAGCCTGATTCGTTCCGGAAAATCCTGCGCGAATTTCTGCTCTAGCGCGGCAGTTCCGATTTGCCCATGAGGAATTCGTCGACGCCGCGGGCGCATTGACGGCCCTCGCGGATCGCCCACACCACCAACGACTGGCCGCGCCGCGCATCGCCGCAGGCGAACACCTTGTCGACGCTGCCGCGGTAATCCAGCTCGTTGGCCTTGAGGTTGCCGCGCGCGTCGAGATCCAGGCCCAGGCTTTCGACCGCGCCCGGCTTGACCGGCGAGACGAAACCCATGGCGAGCAGCACCAGATCGGCCTTGATGGTGAACCGGCTGTCCGGCAGCTCGACCATCTGCAGCCTGCCGTCGCCGCCGCTCTGCCATTCGACGCGGACGGCATCGAGGCCGGCGACATGCCCGTCGCGGCCGGCGAAGGCCCGGGTCGCCACCGACCAGTCGCGCTCGACCCCCTCCTCCTGCGAGGACGAGGTGCGCAGCTTCATCGGCCAGTCAGGCCAGGTCAAAAGCTTGTCCTCGCGCTCGGGCGGCTGGGGCAGGATTTCGATCTGGGTGATGGAGAGCGCGCCCTGGCGGTTCGCGGTGCCGATGCAATCCGAGCCGGTATCGCCGCCGCCGATCACCAGCACGTCCTTGCCGGTGGCCAGGATGTCCGGGCCTTCGACCTTGTCGCCGGCGACGCGGTGGTTCTGCTGCGGCAGGTAATCCATGGCGAAATGGATGCCCTTGAGGTCGCGGCCCGGGACATTCAGATCGCGCGGCTGCTCGGCGCCGATGGCCAGCACCACGGCGTCGTATTGCTTCATCAGCTTCTCGGCCGGAACGTTGCGCCCGACATGGGAATTGACGTGGAACATCACGCCCTCGGCCAGCATCTGCGCCACGCGGCGGTCGATGACGTGCTTTTCCATCTTGAAATCGGGGATGCCGTAGCGCAACAGGCCGCCGATGCGCGGCGCTTTTTCGTAGACCGCGACCTCGTGTCCCGCGCGCGCCAATTGCTGGGCGCAGGCGAGGCCTGCGGGGCCGGAGCCGATCACCGCGACGCGCTTGCCGGTGCGGTGCTTCGCCGGCCGGGGTTCGATCCAGCCCTGATCCCAGCCGCGCTCGACGATGGCGTGCTCGATGGTCTTGATGGTCACCGGCTCCTCGATGAGGTTGAGGGTGCAGGCGGCCTCGCAGGGCGCGGGGCAGACCCGGCCGGTGACGTCGGGGAAATTGTTGGTCGAGTGCAGCACCTCGAGCGCGTTGCGGAAATCGCCCTCGAACACCAAATCGTTCCAGTCGGGGATGACGTTGTTGACCGGGCAGGCCGGGTGGCAGAAGGGCGTGCCGCAATCCATGCAGCGCCCGCCCTGGCGCTTCAACTCCTCGGCGGAGAGCGGCTCGGTGAATTCGCGCCAATGCTTGAGGCGCTCCTCGACCGGCGTGTAGTCGCGGTCGCGGCGCTCGAACTCCAGAAACCCGGTCGGCTTGCCCATCGACTCAGGCGCCCACCGCGATGCCCATTTTCGTGGTCTTGGCCGTATCGGCCTTGTCCAATTTCTCCAGCGCGCGGCGGTATTCGACCGGCATCACCTTGACGAAGCGGGCGCGCTCGGTTTCCCAGGATTTCAGGATGGCACGGGCGCGCGGGCTGCCGGTGAACCGGGCATGGCGCTCGATCAGCCGGCGCAGCAGCTTGACGTCGTTCTCATGCAGGCTGTAGGCGAATTCGACCGGCTTATGGGCGTCGACCGAGCCGTCCTCGCCCGACAACTCCTCAAGAACAACCATGGACGTGTTGCAACGCGCGGCGAAATCGCCGCGCTCGTCATAGACATAGGCCACGCCGCCGCTCATGCCGGCGGCGAAATTCTGCCCGGCCTCGCCCAGCACGGCGACGATGCCGCCGGTCATGTATTCGCAAGCATGCGCGCCCGCGCCCTCGACCACCGCGACCGCGCCCGAATTCCTGACCGCGAAGCGTTCGCCGGCGACGCCGCTGAAATAGCATTCGCCCGAGACCGCGCCGTAGAGCACGGTGTTGCCGACGATGATGCTGTACTCGCGCGCGAGCTTGCTCTTGGCCGGCGGATAGATCACCAGCCGGCCGCCGGACAGGCCCTTGCCGACATAGTCGTTGCCGGCGCCTTCGAGGGTGAAGGATATGCCTCGCGCCAGGAAGCCGCCGAAGGTCTGCCCGCCGGTGCCCTTGAAGCGCACGTCGATGGTGGCGTCGGGCAGGCCGGCGTCGCCGTAACGGCGCGCCACCTCGCCCGACAGCATGGCGCCCACGGTGCGGTTGACGTTGCGGATCGGCATCTCGATCTTGACGCGCTTGCCCATGTCCAGCGCCGGTTGCGCCTGGGCGATGAGCTGATGGTCGAGCGCCTTTTCCAGGTGATGATTCTGCGCCTCGCATTGGAAGGTCTTGGTGCCGGGCGGCACCTTGGGGCGGTGCAGCACGCGGGCCAGATTCACCTGTCCCGCCTTGGGATGGTTGGAGCCGCGGCGCATCATCAGCCTGTCGGAGCGCCCGATCATCTCGTTGAAGGTCTTGAATCCGAGCTTGGCCATCAGCTCGCGGGTTTCCTCGGCGACGAAGCGGAAATAGGTGATGACGTCCTCGGGCTTGCCGGTGAAGCGTTTGCGCAACTCCTTGTCCTGGGTCGCGACGCCGACCGGGCAGGTGTTGAGGTGGCACTTGCGCATCATGACGCAGCCCTCGGCGATGAGCGCGGCCGTCGCGAAGCCGAACTCGTCGGCGCCCAACAGCGCGCCCACCACCACGTCGCGGCCGGTGCGCAACCCGCCGTCGACCTGGACCGCGATGCGCCCGCGCAAGCCGTTCAGCACCAGCGTCTGGTGGGTTTCGGCCAGGCCGATCTCCCACGGTTCGCCGGCGTGGTGGATCGAGGTCAGCGGGCTGGCGCCGGTGCCGCCTTCCTGGCCGGCGATGGTGACGTGGTCGGCATAGGCCTTGGCGACGCCGGCGGCGATAGTGCCGACGCCGATCTCGGCCACCAGCTTCACCGAGATCCAGGCCTTGGGATTGACGTTCTTCAGATCGTGGATGAGCTGCGCCAGATCCTCGATCGAGTAGATGTCGTGGTGCGGCGGCGGCGAGATCAGGCCGACGCCGGGGATGGAATGGCGCGTGCGCGCGATCCAGTCGTCGACCTTGTGGCCCGGCAGCTGGCCGCCCTCGCCCGGCTTCGCCCCTTGCGCCATCTTGATCTGGAGCATGTCGCCGTTGACCAGGTATTCGGCGTTGACGCCGAAACGCCCCGAAGCCACCTGCTTGATCGACGAGCGCATCGAATCGCCGTTGTCGAGCGGCTTGTAGCGCCGCGGATCCTCGCCGCCCTCGCCGGTGTTGGAACGGCCGCCGATGCGGTTCATGGCGATGGCGAGGGTGGTGTGCGCCTCCCACGAAATCGAGCCGAAGGACATGGCGCCCGTTGAAAACCGCTTCATGATGTTCGCGGCGGGCTCGACCTCCGCGAGCGGAATCGCCGAACCGTTCACGTCGAAATCCAAGAGCCCGCGCAGCGAGACCAGTCCCTCCTCCTGGTCGCCGGCGCGGCGGGCGTATTCCTGGTATTTGCGGTAGTTGTTGCCGCGGACAGCGTGCTGCAGCAGCCCGACCGTATCCGCGGTCCAGACATGGCGTTCGCCGCGCACCCGGTAGAGAATCTCGCCGCCGGGGTCGAGCGCGTTCTGGTAGAGCGGCGAATCGCCGAAGGCCAAGCGGTGGCGGCGCACCGTCTCCTCGGCGATCTCCTTCAGGCCGATGCCCTCGACCGGCGAGACGGTGCCGGTGAAATACTTGTCCAAAAAGTCGCTGTTGAGGCCGACCGCGTCGAAGATCTGCGCGCCGCAATAAGACTGGAAGGTGCAGATGCCCATCTTGGACATGACCTTCAGCATGCCCTTGGCGACCGCCTTGATGTAGTGCTTGTGCGCCTCGTCCTCGGTGGTGAGTTCGCTGCCGAGCTCGTGCTTCAAAGCCGAGATCGAATCGAGGGCGAGATAGGGGTTGATGGCCTCGGCGCCGTAACTCGCCAGCAGGCAGAAATCGTGCAGCTGGCGTGCCTCGCCGGTTTCCACCACCAGCCCCACCTCGGTGCGCAAGCCGTCGCGGATCAGGTGATGATGCACCGCCGCCACGGCCAGCAGCGCGGGCACGGCGATGTGTTCGGCGTCGACGTCGCGGTCGGACAGCACGATGATGTTGCTGCCCGCCAGCACCGCCTGCTTGGCGCTTTCGCAGATGCGGGCGAGCGCCGCCTCCATGCCGGCCGTGTCGTCGACCGCGGGATAGCAGACCGAGAGGAGGAAGCTCTTGAAGGCGCCGCCGGTGTTGTCCTCGATGTGGTTGATCTTCTCGAGATCGGTGTTGGTCAGGATCGGCTGGTGCAGTTCGAGGCGGATATGCTTGCCGCCGGTTTCGAGGTCGAGCAGGTTCGGCCGCGGCCCCACCAGCGAGACCAAAGACATGACCAACTCTTCGCGGATGGAGTCGATCGGCGGGTTGGTGACCTGGGCGAAGCGCTGCTGGAAGTAATCGACCAGCATCTTCGGCCGGTCGGAGAGCACGGCCAGCGGCGTGTCACGGCCCATCGAGCCGACGGAATCCTGGCCGGTCAGCGCCATCGGCTTCAAAAAGAACTTGATGTCCTCTTGGGTGTAGCCGAAGGCCTGCTGGCGATCGAGCAGCACCTGATGCGGCGGCGGCAGGGGCGCCACCTCGGCAGGCAGCGCGTCGAGCTTGATCTGGGTCTGGTCGAGCCATTTCTGGTAGGGCTTGGCGCGCGCGATCTCGGATTTGAGCTCGGCGTCGTCGATGATCCAGCCGCGTTCCAGATCGACCAGCAGCATCTTGCCGGGCTCGAGCCGCCATTTGCGGATGATGCGCTCCTCCGGCACGTCGAGCACGCCCGCTTCGGACGCCATCACCACCAGATCGTCGGAGGTCACGAAGAAGCGCGCCGGGCGCAAGCCGTTGCGGTCGAGTGTGGCGCCGATCTGGCGGCCGTCGGTGAAGGCGAGCGCCGCCGGACCGTCCCAGGGCTCCATCAACGCCGCGTGATATTCGTAGAAGGCGCGGCGGTCCTTATCCATCAGCGGATTGTCGGCCCAGGCCTCGGGAATCAGCATCATCAGCGCGTGGGTGAGCGGATATCCCCCGGCGATCAGCAATTCGAGGCAATTGTCGAGCGTCGCCGAATCGGAGTTCCCGTCGCCGATGAGCGGCCAGAGCTTCTCGAGATCGGCGCCCAAGAGCTTCGAGGTCATGGAATGGCGCCGCGCCATCATCCAGTTGATGTTGCCCCTGAGCGTATTGATCTCGCCGTTATGCGCGAGATAGCGGAAGGGATGCGCCAGCTCCCAGGACGGAAAGGTGTTGGTCGAAAAGCGCGCATGGACCAGCGCCAGAGCCGATTCGGTGCGCGGGTCCTTGAGGTCCTTGTAGTAGCGCGCCAGGCGCTGCACGAACACCATGCCCTTGTAGACGACGGTGCGGGTCGAGAGGCTGGCGATGTAGAAGGCGCCGAACTCGGGCGGCTTGGTGGCGCGGATTTCCTTGTGCGCCTGCTTGCGGATGACGAAGAGCTTGCGCTCGAAGGCGTCGGCGTCAGCGCAATTGGACCCGCGCGCGACGAAGAACTGCCGGATCACCGGCTCGATCGGCTTGATGCTTTCGCCCAGCACCGAGGTATCCACCGGCACGTCGCGCCAGCCCAGCAGAGTCTGGCCCTCGGCCGCGACGAGGCGCGCGATGTTGTCCTCGCACAGGCGGCGGGTGCCGTCGTGGCGCGGCAGGAACACCATGCCAAGCCCATAATGCCCGGGAGCCGGCAGTTCGAACCCGAGCCCCTTCGCCTCCTCGCGCAGCAGCCGGTCGGGCAGCTGGATCAGGATGCCGGCGCCGTCGCCGGCCAGCGGGTCGGCGCCCACCGCGCCGCGATGCGCGAGGTTGTCGAGAATGCGGATGCCGTCGGCCACGATGGCGTGGCTTTTGCGGTTCTTGATCTGCGCGATGAAGCCGACGCCGCAGGCGTCGTGCTCGCTTGCGGGATTGTAAAGTCCCTGCCGCGCGGGCCTTCCGTAGGATTCCAACCCATCCTCCACCCGCCCGATCACCCCCGGGGTCGCGCCCCCGATCGGGCCGGGAATTTCCTTGCTTCCGCCAAGGGGCGGCGCGCGATGTTCTTATCGCTTCAGCATCGCGGCAGGGGGGCGGTGAGTCAAGGTTAAGAGGGTCCCGCGGCCGGGCCGGGAAAGTCCGGAGAGCCGCGGAAAAGCTTCCTTAATGAGCCCCTCTACCGACCGGCGCAGTCCGGGAGCGACGGCGCATCCGGTTCCATGCCGACGCCTCTCCGGCCGGTTGGCGCGCCCCCGCGGCGGCGATTTAGCTTATTTTTAGGGCCTTTCCGCTTAACTCCGCCCATGCCACCGAACCGGATGAGAGCCTCTCCGCGACGCCGGACGTCGCCGCGCGCCGCCGCCGGCGAACGCGACCCGTCATCCGCGATCCGCATCCTGGTGACGCAGCATGGCGACAGGCCCACCATCCGCAACGAAGTGCACCTGGTCGACGCCCAGGCGGTGGCCCAGCTCGGCAGCTGGGAGATGGACCTC